>NZ_JBGWAB010000173.1:0-14088 GCF_041862025.1 Streptomyces sp. AB3(2024) | reverse complement strand
GATCTGGCGCCCTGCGCGGCAGGTCCCGCGGGCGAGGCGGCCTGCGCGGCGCGCGCCGGGGCCGGGGCGGGATCCACGGCAGGTGGCGGGGCCGAGATGGCCTCCGCGGCGGGTGCCGGAGCCAGGGCGGCCTCCACGGCAGGTGCCGGGGCCGGGGCGGGATCCGCGGTGGTGGCGGGTCGTGCCCGGCGGGTGTGGGTGCTCATGCGGCAGCCTCTTCCTTCTCCAGTCGCTGGGCGCGGGCCACCTCGTCGTGGAGCAGGGTCCAGATCTCGTGGCGGTAGCGGGCGAACTCCGGGCTGGAGCGCAGGTCCTCACCCGTGGCACCGGCGGCCCGGTCGCCGAAGGAGACGGGGACGACCTCCTTGACCCTGCCCGGCCGGGAGGTGATGACGGCCACCTTCTGGCCGAGGTACACGGCCTCCTCGATGCCGTGCGTGATGAAGACGACGGTCTTGCCGGTGCGCTGCCAGATGCGGCGCAGTTCGTCCTGGAGGGACTCGCGGGTCTGCGCGTCGAGTGCGGCGAACGGCTCGTCCATCAGCAGCACGTCCGGGTCGTAGGCCAGCGAGCGGGCGATCGCGACCCGCTGGCGCATGCCGCCGGAGAGCTCGTGCGGGTGCCGGTCCTCGAATCCGGTGAGGCCGACCAGTTCCAGGAACTCCCTCGCCCTGGCAGCCCGTTGGCGCCGCGGGACGCCCGTGGCCTCCAGGCCGAACTCGACGTTGCCCAGCGCGGTGCGCCAGGGCAGCAGGGCGTACTGCTGGAAGACGGTGCCCCGGTCCAGACCCGGGCCGGTGACCGGTTCGCCGTCGAGCAGGATCCGGCCCGAGGTGGGGCGGGTGAGGCCGCCGAGGAGGTCCAGGAGGGTGGACTTGCCGCAGCCACTGGGGCCTACGACGACCACGAACTCCCCCGTGCCGATCTCCAGGTCGATCCCGTCGAGAGCCGTGAACTCCTCTTTGCGTTTCCTGTCCTTGGTGGGGAAGGTCTTGGTGACGGACTCGAACACGATCTTCGCCATGGTGTGCGTCAGCCCTTCCCGTTGCCGTTGAACTCGTTGGTGAACAGGTCCGCGGCGCGCAGCCTGCCCTTCTTGATCTCGCCGCGCTCGGCGAGCCAGTCGATCCAGAGCTGGAACTCCTTCTCCTCGATCCGGCCCGCGGGCGCGGCGACCCCGTAGGAACGCCAGTACTTCAGGACCGAGGCGTCCTCGTTGCGGCCGCGCTTGCGGACGATCTCCGTCATCCGGGCGATGACCTCCTCGCGGGGTGTGGTGCGGGACCAGTCGATGGCCTTGCCCACGCCCGTCACGAAGGTCCGTACGGTGTCCGGGTTCTCCTTGATGAAGCGCTCGGTCATCACGTACGTGCCGCCGCTGAAGGCGCCCAGCAGGTCGAAGTCGCTGAACAGCGGGCGGACGCCGCCGGCCGCGACGGCCTTGTCGCGCAGCACCCCGCTGAGGACGCCGACCTCGATCTGCTTCTGTCTCAGGGACTGTTCGGTGTTGACGGGCGGGACGACCAGGGCCTCGACCTTGTCGGACTCGGCCCGCGAGAGGCCGCCCCGGCTCAGGTAGATGTCGAGGAGGGCCTGCGCGTGGGCGCCCAGGGTGTTCATCCCGACCTTCTTGCCGATCAGGTCGCGGGGGGAACGGATGGGGCTGTCCTCCAGGACGTAGTAGCCCAGGTTCGTCTCCTTGTCGGAGCCGTAGTACGAGATCACGGCCTTCACCGGGGCCTTGCCCGCGACGAGTTTGACGACCGCGCCGTTGAACGCGCCGCCGAAGTGGGTCTGACCGGTCGCGGCGGACTGGATGTCCTGCGGGCCGCTGATGGTGTTGCCCACCCAGTCCAGGGTGAGGTTGCCGAGGAAACCGAGGTCGGCGGCGAGTTCGGGAAGGGTGACGGCGCCGACCGCGCCCTGGTACTTCAGGGCGGTGATCTGCTTGCCGGGTGCGGCGGCGGGTCCGGAGGCGGACCCGCCGGTCGCGGTGGCCGTGCCGCAGCTCACCGCGGCCGCCGAGATGCCGAGCAGGGTGAGGAACTGGCGCCGGGAGCGGGTGATCGGGGTGGGGGCTGCGGGCATGGCGGATCCTTGTCGCTGGCTGCGGGGTGGTCGGGGGCTCGGGGTCAGGGGGCCGGGCTGAGGGCGGCGGCCCCGGAGGCGCGCAGGGCGTCGGAGAACTCGTCGACGGCCTGGAAGAGGTCCAGTTCCGCCTCGGGGCGCAGCCGGTCGGGACCGGCCCCGCGCTCGACGGAGGAGTCCAGGACGAACCGGCCGGCGGTCACGTGCCGGGCGCCGAGGGCGGCGAGGACCGGGCGCAGGGCGTAGTCGATGGTCAGGACGTGGGCGAGGCTGCCGCCGGTGGCGAGCGGAAGAACCGTTTTGCCGGCCAGGCCGTCCTGCGGGAGCAGGTCGAGGAAGGCCTTGAGCAGGCCGGTGTACGAGGCCTTGTAGACCGGGGTCGCGATGACCAGCCCGTCGGCTTCGGCGACGGCTTCCAGCGCCCGGCGGATCTCCGGCTCGCCACGGCGGGCGGCGAGGAGGTCGGCGGCGGGCAGGTCGCGTACGGCGAGGTGAGCGGTCTCGAACCCGGAGTGGGAGAGCCGGCGCAGCACGTGGTCGGCGACGACGGCGGTCCGGGAGTGGGTGGAGGGGCTGCCGGTGAGGGCGAGCAGCTTGGGCACGGGGGCTCCTCGGGCGGAGGGCGGGCCGGGCGGCGGCCCGGAGGGGCGGGGATCAGGCGGAGGCGGGCGCCTCGGAGGAGTCGGCGTCACCGGACGCGCCGGAGGGGATGCCGAAGGAGGGGGCCGGGACGGTCTCGGGGCTGATCAGGCGGGAAGGCACCCCGTCGGGGCCGACCGGGACGTCGCCGTCGACGGTGACGCGGCGCAGGGTGCGCTCGTGGTCGTCGGAGTCGTCCACGCCGTAGTGCTGGGTGGCGCGGTTGTCCCAGATCGCGACGTCGCCGGCCCGCCACTGCCAGCGGACGGTGTTCTCGGGGCTCTCGATGTGGGCCTGGAAGAGGTCCAGGAGGGTACGGGAGTCGCGGCCGGTGAGGCCGTTGACGCGCTGGACGAAGTTGCCGAGGAGCAGGGTGCGTTCGCCGGTCTCGGGGTGGACGCGCACCACCGGGTGCTCGGTGAGGAACTTCGTGGAGGTGAAGACCTCGCGGTACTGGGCGAGCGCCTCGGGAAGGGCGTCGGGCTTCAGGGCCGCGTAGTCGTACTCGTTGGAGTGGACGGCCCGCAGGCCGTCGGCCAGGGCGCGGAGCGGCTCGGGAAGGTGGGTGTAGGCGGTGGCGGTGTTGGCCCAGAGGGTGTTGCCGCCGTACGGGGGGATGGTGACGGCGCGGAGGACGGAGAAGGCGGGGTAGGCGGGGACGAAGGTGACGTCGGTGTGCCACTGGTTCGCGCGGGCGCCGTGGTGGGAGTCGATGCCGAGGGCGTAACGGCCGTCGGCGGAGGGGACGGTGGGGTGGGCGACCGGCGTGCCGAGCAGCCGGGCGAAGGCCTCGTGGCCTGCCTCGTCGAGGTGGTCCTGGCCGCGGAAGAAGACGACCTTGTGGGCGAGGAGGGCGGTGCGGATCTCGGCGACGGCCTCGGGGGCGAGGTCCCCGCCGAGCCGTACGCCGCCGATCTCGGCTCCGATGCGGCCGCCGAGCTTGGTGACGGTGGTGGCGGTGAGCGTGGTCACGGGAACTCCCGGTGTGTGGGTGGTGGATTTATTTCCGCTGCGGAAGAAATGAGCCGAGGCGTACGGACGCCACGGATCGGAACGGGTTGTGGAGGGTCGGCCGGCTCGTCGGGCCCACCGGGTCGCTCCCGGCTTCCCCGGCTTCCCCGGCTTCCCCGACGGCCGTGCCGGCCGTGCCGGCGGGGCCCGGGACAGCGGGCCCCGCACCCCGACCGTGCGGCGGGCGGCCGCCCGGCCGGAGGCCCCGGCCACGAGGCCCGGTCCGACGGGTCGGAGCCCGGGGCCGGCAGGGCGAACCTGCCGAACCGGGGCCCCGGACCGTGGGCCCGGTCCTGTTCCCTCAGGGGAACCGGGAGCGGAGGTCCGAAGTGCGCGGGCCGAAGAGCCGATCGCAAGGACGGTCCCGCCGGGCCTGCCCGATGCGGTCCGAGCCCCTCGGGGGAACGGCCGTTGGGGCGGGGGCCGGCGGGCGGACGGGTCAGGACGGCCGATCCGGGGTCCCGGAGGCTACCGGCCGGAGGGCCGGCACCGGCGGGGGGACGGCCCTGCCGCGTACGGGCCGGGGCCGGGCCCGCCGGAGCGGGCTCCGGGGCTCGGGGCGCGGGTCAGGAGCAACAGGGGCCCGGACACCGGTCCGGCGTGGGACAGGGGCCGGGGGTGCAGAGCCGCGGGGCGAGGTGGACGTTCGCGGTCATGACCCGGAGCCTGTCAGCGCCCCCGTCGCGGGTCAACCCCCGCCCCACACCTGGCCCCGAACCCTCTGCACCGGCGTTGACCTGCCCTTTCCTCATCAACCGGCGGCCGAAAACCGTTGCTGGATTTCACGGCCCCGCAATGCCACCGCCACGCACCGCGCGCACCGCACGCTCCGGGTCCGCCGCCCGGCCGCCGGGCGTCCGGTGGTCGTCCGGTGGGACACGGCCCCGGGGCGCCCCCAGGGTCGCGCCATCCCCGTCGGGCGGGCCGTTCGAGGCCGGCCGCACCGGCTCGGGGCACTTCCGGACCGGGCGACCCGACCCGGCATCCGTCCCTTGCCCGCGCTCGCGCAGGCCGCACCCGGCCCGGGGCCACCCTTGCGGCCCGGCCCGTCCGCACACCGGCCCGTCGGGCACGTACCGCGCGGGACCCCGTCCAACTCCCCGAGCACCCACGGGGACATCACCGCACCCCGCCCCCGGATGGCACCGCCCCGCTCCGCCCTCGTCGGGCGGGCGACCCACGGGGCCCGGCACGGTGCGCCGCCGCCCCGCGGGGTCCGGCATGATCGGGGGATGACGCGAATGGCCGGGGACCGGCGGGGGGTCGCCAATGCCGCCTCCGTGTTGCGGACGGTGCTCGACCACGGGCCCGTGGCCCGCAGCGGGATCTCCCCGCTGTGCGGGCTGAGCCCCGCCGCGGTGTCGCGGCAGACCACCGGCCTGCTCCGCGCCGGGCTGCTGCGCGAGCTGCCCGACCCCGCCGGCCGGGCCGCCTCCGGTCGGCCCCGGATCCCGCTGGACCTGCACACCGGGGCCGTCGGCGGACCGGTCGCGGCCGGGCTGCACATCGGGGTGCCCGCGTCCACCTTCAGCCTCGTCGACCTGCGCGGGCAGGTCCTGGCCCGCCGCGCCTTCCCGCACCGGGACCCGCGCGACCCGGCCCTTTTCGGCCGCATCGCGGCGGAACTCGGCCGTTTCCTGCGGGAGCACGCCGGCGGCGGCCGGCCCCTCCTCGGCGTCGGCGCCGCACTCGGCGGCTGGGTCCGGCCCGATGCGGGGACCGTCGTACGGCATCCGGCGCTCGGATGGCGGCAGTGGCCGCTGGCCGCCGAGCTGTCACAGGCCCTCGGCCTGCCGGTGCAGGTGGACAACCACGCCCGTGCCGTCGCCGGGGCCGAGATCCTCTTCGGGCATCCGGCGGCCCGCCGGAGCCTGGTGCACCTGTTCATCGGCAACGTCGTCGACGCCGCGTTCGGCATCGAGGGCACGGTCCACCACGGTCCCGGCTCCGCCGCGGGCGACGTGGCGCACCTGCCGGTGCCCGGTTCCGGGGCCGTCTGCGCGTGCGGGCGTACGGGCTGCCTCCAGGCGGCCGCCTCCGACACCGCGCTCGGCGCCGAGGCCGTGCGGCGCGGGATCGTGCCCGATCCGTCCGTCCCCCTCCTCGTCGACGCCGCGGCGGCCGGCGACCCCCGGGCGGACCGGCTGCTGCGTGAACGGGCCCGGGACGTCGGACGGGCCGCGGCGCTGCTGCTCGACGTGTTCAACCCGGCGGTGATGGTCGTCACCGAACTGTCCTGCGTACTGCACGAGGGCTACCTGGACGAGATCCGCGCCGCCGCCGTCGAGCGCTCGCACGTGTGCGACGATCCCGCGCGGATCATCTCCCCGCATGCCGGTCCGGCCGTCCTCCCGCAGGCCGCCGCGACGGTGCTGCTGGGCCCGCTGTTCCGGGACCCGGCCGGGCTGACCTGGGAGTGCGAGATCACATCCGGCGGTTATGGTCTCGGTTGAGCGGGCCCCCCTAGCATTCGAGCCATGACGGTCCTGCCTGACGACGGGCTCTCCCTGGCCGCCGAATTTCCCGAAACGACACATGAGCAGTGGCAACGCCTCGTCGAGGGCGTACTGCGCAAGTCGGGCAAGGAAGTATCCGGCGAGGCGGCGGAAGACGCGCTGTCCACCACACTCGAGGACGGGCTCATCACCCGCCCGCTGTACACGGCACGCCCCGACGGGGACGGCCCCGACACCGGCTTCCCGGGCTTCGCACCCTTCGTGCGCGGCGGTACGCCCGCCGGGACCGGCACCTCCGGCTGGGACGTGCGCCAGCGGTTCGCGGGCAGCGACCCGGTACGGATCAACGAGGCGGCCCTCGCCGACCTCGAAAACGGCGCCACCTCCCTCTGGCTGACCGTCGGCCGGGGCGGTCTGCCGGCCGACGGCCTCGCGCGGGCACTGGAGGGCGTCTACCTCGACCTCGCCCCCGTGGCCCTGGACCCGGGAGCCGAATACGCCGACGCCGCACGGGCGTTGCTCGCCCTGTACGCCGAACGCGGGGTGGCCCCGCGGGACGCGCGCGCCGCCCTGGGCATCGACCCGCTGGGGCACGAGGCCCGCACCGGTGAGGCCCTGGACCAGGCATCCGCCGTCGAGCTGGCCCGGGAGGCGGCCGCCTCCTGGCCCGGCGTGCGCGCGCTGACCGTGGACGCCCTGCCGTACCACGAGGCGGGCGGCTCGGCAGCCGAGGAGCTGGGGCTGTCCCTGGCCACCGGAGTGGCGTACCTGCGGGCCCTGACCGACGCCGGTCTCACCACCGAAGCCGCCCTCGGGCAGCTGGAGTTCCGCTACGCCGCGACCGCCGACCAGTTCCTGACCATCGCCAAGCTGCGCGCCGCCCGGCGCCTGTGGGCCCGGATCGCCGAGGCCTGCGGGGCTCCGGAGGCGGGCGCCCAGCGGCAGCACGCCGTCACCTCGCCGGTGATGATGACCCGGCGCGACCCGTGGGTGAACATGCTGCGCACCACGGTCGCCTGCATGGCGGCGGGCGTGGGCGGCGCGGACTCCGTCACCGTTCTCCCCTTCGACAGCGAGCTGGGCCTGCCGGACGCGTTCGCGCGCCGGATCGCCCGCAACACCTCCACCGTGCTGCTGGAGGAGTCGCACCTGGCCCGGGTGATCGACCCGGCCGGCGGCTCCTACTACGTGGAACGGCTCACGGACGAACTCGCCCAGGCCGCCTGGGAGTTCTTCCGGACCGTGGAGCGGGCCGGCGGGCAGGCCGCCGCCCTGCGCTCGGGGCTGGTCGCGGAGCGGCTCGCCGCCACCTGGGCCGCGCGGTCGAAGAAGCTGGCCACGCGCCGCGAACCGATCACCGGCGTCAGCGAGTTCCCGCTGCTGTCGGAGAAGCCGGTGGTCCGCGAAGCGGCGCCCACGCGCCCGGCCGGCGGGCTCCCCCGCGTCCGGCGCGACGAGGCCTACGAGGCCCTGCGCGCCCGCAGCGACGCGCACCTGGCCGCCACCGGCTCCCGGCCGCGGATCTTCCTCGCGGCGCTGGGTCCGGCGGCCGCGCACACCGCCCGCGCCACCTTCGCCTCGAACCTGTTCCAGGCGGGAGGCATCGAACCGGTCCACGACCCGGTGTCGGTGGATCCGGCGACGGCCGCCGAGGCGTACGCGGCGAGCGGCGCGGACGGCATGGCCGTGCTCTGCTCCAGCGACGCGCTGTACGAGGAGCAGGCCGCGGCGGTGTCCGGGGCGCTGCGCGCGGCGGGCGCCACGACCGTCTTCCTCGCCGGCCGGCCGGGCACCGCAGAGGCTTCCGTGGACGAGTACGTCTTCGCCGGCTGTGACGCCGTCGCCGTGCTGTCCTCCGTACTCGACCGGATGGGAGTGCCGTCTTGAGCATCCCCGATTTCTCCGAGCTGGCGCTCGGCCCCACCGCCGCCCGGGAGGTGTCCGAGGAACAGTGGCGCTCCGCGGTGAAGGAGTCCACCGGCACCGCGGCCGCCGACCTGCTGTGGGAGACCCCCGAGGGAATCGGCGTGAAGCCGCTGTACACGGGGCGGGACCTGGAGGGCCTGGACTTCCTGGCGACGTACCCCGGTGTGGCCCCGTACCTGCGCGGCCCCTACCCGACGATGTACGTGAACCAGCCCTGGACGATCCGGCAGTACGCCGGCTTCTCCACGGCGGAGGAGTCGAACGCCTTCTACCGGCGCAACCTCGCGTCGGGCCAGAAGGGCCTGTCGGTGGCCTTCGACCTGCCGACGCACCGCGGCTACGACAGTGACCACCCGCGCGTGACGGGTGACGTCGGCATGGCGGGCGTGGCGATCGACTCGATCTACGACATGCGCCAGCTGTTCGACGGGATCCCCCTCGACAAGATGTCGGTGTCGATGACGATGAACGGCGCGGTGCTGCCGGTCCTCGCCCTCTACATCGTGGCGGCGGAGGAGCAGGGCGTCTCCCCCGACAAGCTCGCCGGGACCATCCAGAACGACATCCTCAAGGAGTTCATGGTCCGCAACACCTACATCTACCCGCCGAAGCCGTCGATGCGGATCATCTCCGACATCTTCGCCTTCACCTCGCGGAACATGCCGCGGTACAACTCGATCTCGATCTCCGGGTACCACATCCAGGAGGCCGGGGCGACGGCCGACCTGGAGCTGGCGTACACGCTCGCGGACGGGGTGGAGTACCTGCGGGCCGGTCAGGCGGTCGGCCTGGACGTGGACGCGTTCGCGCCGCGCCTGTCGTTCTTCTGGGCGATCGGCATGAACTTCTTCATGGAGGTCGCGAAGCTGCGCGCGGCCCGGCTGCTGTGGGCGCGCCTGGTCAAGCAGTTCGACCCGAAGAACGCCAAGTCGCTGTCGCTGCGCACGCATTCGCAGACCTCGGGCTGGTCCCTGACCGCCCAGGACGTGTTCAACAACGTCACGCGTACGTGCATCGAGGCGATGGCGGCGACCCAGGGGCACACCCAGTCGCTGCACACGAACGCCCTCGACGAGGCGCTGGCGCTGCCGACGGACTTCTCGGCGCGCATCGCGCGCAACACCCAGCTGCTGCTGCAGCAGGAGTCGGGGACCTGCCGGTCGATCGACCCGTGGGGCGGCAGCGCGTACGTCGAGAAGCTGACGTACGACCTGGCGCGGCGGGCCTGGCAGCACATCGAGGAGGTCGAGGCGGCCGGCGGCATGGCGCAGGCCATCGACGCGGGCATCCCGAAGCTCCGGGTGGAGGAGGCCGCCGCGCGTACGCAGGCGCGGATCGACTCCGGCCGGCAGCCGGTGATCGGCGTGAACAAGTACCGGGTGGAGAGCGACGAGCAGATCGAGGTGCTCAAGGTCGACAACTCCTCGGTGCGCGCGCAGCAGATCGCCAAGCTGCGGCGGCTGCGCGAGGAGCGCGACGAGGCGCGCACCCAGGACACCCTGCGGGCGCTGACGCACGCGGCCGGCAGCGGGGAGGGCAACCTGCTCGCCCTGGCGGTGGACGCGGCGCGCGCCAAGGCCACGGTCGGTGAGATCTCCGACGCACTGGAGAAGGTGTACGGGCGGCACGCGAGCCAGATCCGTACGATCTCGGGTGTGTACCGCACCGAGGCAGGCGAGTCCCCGTCCGTGGAGCGCACCCGGGCGCTCGTCGACCGGTTCGAGGAGGCCGAGGGCCGTCGTCCGCGCATCCTGGTCGCCAAGATGGGCCAGGACGGGCACGACCGCGGCCAGAAGGTCATCGCGACGGCCTTCGCCGACCTGGGCTTCGACGTGGACGTCGGCCCGCTGTTCCAGACCCCGGCGGAGGTGGCCCGCCAGGCCGTCGAGGCGGACGTCCACGTGGTGGGCGTGTCGTCGCTGGCGGCCGGTCACCTGACCCTCGTTCCGGCGCTGCGCGAGCAGCTGGCGGAGGAGGGGCGCGAGGACATCATGATCGTGGTGGGCGGGGTGATCCCGCCGGCCGACGTGCCGACGCTGCTGGAGATGGGCGCGACGGCGGTGTTCCCGCCGGGCACGGTCATTCCGGACGCGGCCCACGACCTGGTGACGCGGCTGGCCGCGGACCTGGGCCACGAGCTGTAGGCGCCGCGCGGATGCCCCCGAAGATCGACATCGACGTGTACGTGAAGGGCGTGCTCGACGGGAAGCGTGCGCACATCGCGCGGGCGATCACTCTCGTCGAGTCCACCCGGCCGGATCACCGCACCCTGGCGCAGGCCCTGTTGACGCGGCTGCTGCCGCACGCGGGCAGTGCCCGGCGGATCGGCATCAGCGGGGTGCCGGGGGTGGGCAAGTCCACCTTCATCGACGCGTTCGGCACGATGCTGACCGGGCTGGGCCACCGGGTGGCGGTGCTGGCCGTGGACCCGTCCTCCACCCGGACGGGCGGGTCCATCCTCGGCGACAAGACGCGGATGGAGCGGCTCGCCGTCGATCCGGCGGCGTTCGTCCGGCCGTCCCCGTCCGCGGGGACGCTGGGCGGGGTCGCCAAGGCGACCCGCGAGTCGATGATCGTCATGGAGGCGGCCGGGTACGACGTGGTCCTCGTCGAGACGGTGGGCGTGGGCCAGTCGGAGACCACGGTCGCCGGGATGGTGGACTCCTTCCTGCTGCTGTCGCTGGCGCGTACGGGCGACCAGTTGCAGGGCATCAAGAAGGGCGTCCTGGAGCTGGCGGACGTGCTGGCCGTGAACAAGGCGGACGGTCCGCACGAGCGGGACGCGAAGGCGGCGGCCCGGGAACTGTCGGGCGCGCTGCGGCTGATGCACCCGGCGGACGCCGCCTGGACCCCGCCGGTGCTGACGTGCAGCGCGCGGGAGTCGGCGGGGCTCGACGAGGTCTGGAACCGGCTCGAACAGCACCGGATGCTGCTGGACGCGGGCGGCCGGCTGGCGGCCAAGCGCGCGGCGCAGCAGGTGGAGTGGACCTGGTCGATGGTCCGCGACGAACTGCTGGAGCGGCTGCGGGCCGATCCGGCGGTACGGGAGCTGGCTCCGGAGCTGGAGGCGGGGGTGCGGGCGGGTACCGTCACCGCCACCTCGGCGGCGGACCGGATCCTGTCGGCGTTCGGCCGCGGCTGACGGTCCGGCGCGCGTCCGGGCCGTCAGGTCCGCGCGCGTCCGGAAGAGCGCGACGCGGGGGGCGGCGGGGCGGGGGCGCGCCCCCCCCCCCCCCCCCCCCCCCGCCCCTCGCGCCGTCCCGGCGGTTACGCGTCGATCAGTACCGAGCCCGCGGCGCCCAGCACCTCGTGCAGGACGCGGGCCCGTTCGGCCGGCTCCGGGGAGGCCAGCAGCGCGGAGAGGACCGCGATCCGGGCCTGGCCGGCCCGCAGGGTGCCGGTGGGGACGGCTCCGGCGGCGACGAGGTCGACCGCGCCGCCGTGGGTGTAGATCTCGGTCACGGGACCGGCCGCGACCCGCGTGGTCAGCGCGACCAGGACCCCTCGGGCGACGGCGGCGGCCACCGCGTCCACGATCTCCGGGGTGGCGTTGCCCGCGCCGGTGCCCACCAGGACGATGCCCTTGGCGCCCGCCTCGACGGCGGCGTTCAGCAGCACCGGGTCGCCGTCGGCGTGGTGCATCACCATGTCCACGCGCGGCGGCAGCTCCGGCATCGCGGGCAGGGGCAGCGGGGCCGGCCGCTGCGGGCCGCGCAGCACGGCGACCTTGCCGAAGCCGACCTTGCCGAGGAGCTCCTTGGAGGGGTCGGCGAACGCGTCCAGGGCCACGGCCTGGGTCTTCACGGTGCCCCGGGCCGCGTGCACCCGGCCGGCGAAGGTGATCAGGACGCCGAGTCCGCGCGTGGTGGCGGCGGTGAGCAGGGCGTCGTAGAGGTTGCCGGGACCGTCGCCCTCGGCGGAGCCCATGGGGAGCTGCGAGCCGGTGAACACGACGCTGCGCGCGTCGTGGTGGTGCAGGTCGACGAGGAAGGCCGACTCCTCCAGGGTGTCGGTGCCGTGCGTGACGACGATGCCGTCGACGCCGGGGTCGGCGAGCACCTCGTGGACGGTGCGCAGGAGGGTCAGCTGGTGGGCGGTGGTGAGCCGGGGGCTGTTCACGCTGAACAGGTCCACGACGTCGACGGTGACGCCCTCGGGCAGGGGGGCGGTGGCCATCACCTCGCGTCCGTCGGCCTCGGCGGCGAAGCCGGAGCCCATCCACCGGCTGGCTATCGTCCCGCCGGTGCTGATGACGACGATGCGTCCCATGGCCTGGCCACCTTCCCTCGCGTAGATCTCGTACAGATTTCCTATACCCCGCAATGATAGTGAGATCTACGCGCAATGCGATTGCGTATTTCGGCGCACCTGTAACAAGCCATGGGCGATAATTGCGCCATGGACGCGATCGATCACGAAATCTTGCGCGAGCTCCAGCGCGACGGCCGCCTCAGCAACCAGGAACTGGCCCAGCGGGTCGGCCTGACCCCCTCCCCGTGCATGCGCCGGGTGCGCCAGCTGGAGCAGGACGGGGTGATCCAGGGCTATCGGGCCGTGATCGACCCGGAGGCCGTCGGGCGCGGGTTCGAGGTGCTGGTGTCCGTCGAGGTCAAGCGGGACCGGGAGGCCGTCGAGGCCTTCGAGGCGGCGCTCCAGGACATCCCCGACGTCATCGAGGCCTACCGCCTCTTCGGCAGTCCGGGCTGCCTGCTGCGCATCGCCGTCGCCGACCTGCGCGCGTACGAACGCCTCTGGATCGAGCGGCTCACGGCGCTCTCCGGGATCACCGAGGTCAACTCCCAGATCATCATGAAGCGCATCAAGGAGCCGACCGGGCTGCCCGTCTGACGCCGCGCCGGCCGCCGCACACCCCGCGCGCGCCCCCGCCCCGCCCCTGGTGGCCTGTGCTTATCTCCCCGCCCAGGGGAGCCGGGCGCGCGGCGATAACCCTCCAATAAGGCCCCCCATTAGCTTCTGGAATCCGACACGGATGCTCACACCAGAAGGGGGTGCCGCATGGACTTCCGGCTGCTCGGGCCGATCGAGGCCAAACGGGGAGGCGGCGCTACGATCCCGCTCTCCGGTTCCAAGGTCCATACGGTGCTCGCGGCGCTACTGCTGTCCGAAGGACGCGTGGTCTCCGATGCCCGGCTCAGCGCCCTCCTGTGGGGGTGGGACCCGCCGGCCACGGCCAGCGCGCAGATCTACACGTACATGTCGAGGCTGCGCAAGCACCTCGGCCCGGAGATCGAGATCGTCCGACGGCAGCCGGGCTACGTGCTGCGGGCACCCGGGGCATGGATCGACCTCACCGAGTTCGACCGCCTGGACCGCCTGGGCCGCGAGGCCCTCGCCGACCGCCGCTTCGACGAGGCGGGCACGCTGCTGCGCGACGCCCTGGACCTGTGGCGGGGCACCGCGCTGGCCAACGCGACCGAGCAGATGATCGAGACGGAGCTGCCCCGGCTGGAGGAGGCGCGGATGATCGCGCTGGAGAGCCGGATCGAGGCCGACCTCGCCGTCGGCCGCCACGAGCAGGTCACCGCCGAGCTCACCGGACTGGTCGCCGAACACCCCGTACGGGAGCGGCTGCGCGCCCAGCTGATGACGGCCCTGTACCGCTGCGGGCGGCAGGCCGACGCGCTGCACACGTACTACGAGGGGCGCGCGGTCCTCGCCGACCAGCTGGGCGTGGACCCGGGCGAGGCGCTCGGGTCCACCTACCAGGCAGTGCTCGGCGGCGGCCTCGGACTGGGCGCCGCCGCCGACTCCCCGCCCGCCGGCGCGGACGCCCCGCAGGACCCCGCGGCCCGGGGCCGGGCCGGATCCACGGCGCCGGCCGCGGGCCCCGCGGCGGCGTCACCCGCGGTGGCCCCGAATCTTCCCCCCCCCTAATGGGATTTAAACCGCCCCCCGGCCGCACAGGCCCGGCTGCGCGCGCGGGTGATCCGCGGCGGCGGGCGGGGGG
>NZ_JBGWAB010000172.1:0-14475 GCF_041862025.1 Streptomyces sp. AB3(2024) | reverse complement strand
GGCAAGCTGCCCTCGGCCGACTGACCCCCGTCGAATTCGAGACCGTCATGACCACACCGGCCCTCCAGGCCGCGTGACTCAACCTGTCACCCGAACCTGCATCAGACCCTCTCGTCTCGCATGGCTCGAGCAGACAGTTCGGCGTGGGTCTCCTGATCACGCCGCCTCGGCCGTGGGTACGCAGAGGCCGTCCCCGGGAGCCATCAGGGGACGCCCAGAGGGAGCCGCCGGCGCTCCCCGTCGGGTAGGTGCGCGTAGTCCTCGAACCGGACGGCTTCGATCGGGCTGCAGAAGAGCTTTGGAGAGGTGATCCGGGCGCAGCGCGTCGCCGTCCTCACGGGCTGACACAAGTACGTGGTCCCGGTACGCCGACTTTGGCCGCCTACTGCGGCGGACGCGTGGTACCCGGCCCGGCCGGGCCCAGGAAGACGAGCGTGTCTCCCGGTCCAGGAAGTGGCGCTTCGGCTTCCGTGACCGGATCGAGGCGACCGTCCGGACGTACCAGGAACAGTAGGTCGCTACCGGGCGGCAGGGCACGGCCGACGGGCTGCGCCGCGACGGCAGCCCCGCCGCTGTACCTGCTGGCGAAGGCCGCACAGGTCAGATCCGAGCTGAACAGCACGTCGCCACCGATGAACGGCGCCACCACGCCGCGGCTCTCGGCCGGTGCACCGAGGTGGTGGACCGGCCCTTCCACCCTGCCGCGCACGATCGTTGCTGCCAGTGCGTTGAAATAGTCCTCGGCGGTGAGGAAGAACACCGATGTGATGCCCTCCAGTTGTGGACCCTTGCCCGTGACGGCGTCCAGTAGCTCATCCGGCGCAAGTTCGATCCCGGCCTGCCGGATCCGTTCGCGTTCCGGCTCCGGCCCCGCCCACATCAACACCTCCAGCCCCACCGACGTCAGGGCCGAACCGAGGTCGACCACCCACGGGTCGCCGCCCACCAGCAGGGGGCGCGAGCGGGAGGTGCGCACGACGCCCAGGCGCCGGGCCACCGCCGGGGCTGTCAGGCCGTAGAGCGCCACGGTCGCGACGATGACGATGAAGGTGGCGGGAAGGATTTTCGACGCGCCGCCGATCCCCGCGGCCACGAGCCCGGCCGAGAACGTCGAGGCGGTGGCGGCCGCGACAATACCGCGCGGCGCCATCCAGCCGATGAATCCCCTCTCGGCACGGGTCAGGTCCGTGCCCAGCGTGGACACGGCCGCGACGAGCGGTCTGGCGACCAGGACCAGAAACGCGGTGAGCCCCAACGCGGGCAGCCCCACATGGCGCAGTGAATCGGGGGTGACAGTCGCCGAGATGGAGATGAAGAGCAGGCCGAGAATCAGGCTGATCAGCGTTTCGAAGAAGGGTAGCCGCGGTGGGACGTCGATGCCGGGGAGGGTGGCCACGGCCAGGCCCATCATCACGGCGGCGATGAGCCCCGTGTCGTCGCGCAGAACATCGCTGAGCGCCGCCACGCCGATCACCGCGGCGAGCTGTGCCGTGGTGCCGAGCACCTCGCCGAGCCGCAGCACCCGGAACAGCACCCACAGCGCTCCAGCCCCGACCGCCCCGCAGGCCACTCCGACCCCCACGCTGGCCAGGAAAGCCGCAACCGCGCTGTCGACGTGGTGCTCCGTGCTCGCCACGACCGCATGGAAGGTCAGAGCTCCCAGAATGCCGCCGACCGGGTCGATGAGGGAACCTTCCCAGACGAGGATGTCCCGGAGCCGGTCCGTCGGTCGCACGAAGTTGAGCAGCGGTCCGACGACGGTCGGGCCTGAGACCACGAGGATCGCGCCGAGCATGATGGCCGACCGCTGGGACATTCCCAGCAGCGGAGCGGCGACCAGTGCGCCGAGCAGCCAGGTGATCAGAACTCCGATCCAGATCAGCCTGAGGACGATGCGACGGGTGTGCCCCCTCAGCCTCGCCAGATCGAGCCCGAGGCCCGCGTCGTAGAGGATCACGGCGACAGCGAGGGACACCAGAGGTGAGAACGCCGCCCCCAGGAGCCGCTCGGGATCGACATCCTCGATCAACGCACCGGCGGCGAAGCCGACCGGCAGCAGAACGATCAGGGCGGGGATGCGCAGGCGGCTCGCCAGGATCTGCGACCCAACCGCGAGGACCACAATGAGGCCCACTCCGATGAGCACCTGGTTCGTCGTCACGGGTGGCCCTTTCGGTACGGGGAGCCGACGGCGGAGGGGCAGGGGCTGGCGGCACGGCCCCGGGGCGGCGCCCCGAAGCCCAGGGCATGGGTGCTGCTCGGCCTGCTGAGCATCAGGCTGCGGTCCATGACGGTGTCGTCATTCCTCCCACGGCGTGATCCCCCACCGGACGGTGTGCCACCCGCCCGGGTCTATCGGATCGCCGAACGGGGTGTCGAGTCGGTGTGTTCGCTGCGTCGTACGTAGCGGAAAACGACCCGCTACCGGCTCGGCGGCCACAGACAGACCACGGTCATCGGTCCGTTCGGCGACCGAGTGCGACCGGAGCGCCGCCCCGGGCCGACGACGACCACCCAATGCGCGCCGTCGCGCATGGCCAGCTGCCGGTCGGTGCGGCTTTCCTGCACGCGTGGTCTCCTCGGTCCGCCCGGCCCGACGTCCTTAGACGTGGGCATTTCGGTGGCCTGGGAATCTCGGCCCTTCGTCGGGCGGATACGGTTCCGCACCGGCCCGAGAACGACACGTCCCCAGCAGCCGGAATGGCCGGCGCATGGGCCCCAGGGGCCACAGACAGCGTAGCCACCGCCTCGCCCTGCTGCGGGGCCAGGCAGGTCGGCACACGAGTGATCTGCGGCTCGCGGACGCCACGGCGCCCTCATCTGCCGCCGAGGCGTCCGCTACGCCGACTGATGTACTGCCAGAGAGCCCGCTGGAACCGAAGCGTCAGAACGCCGATAACGATCAGCAGCACGATGTTGAGCAGGAGCTGTACCAGGGATCCGCGCGCCTCGCTCCAGCTGGAGAACGCGCAGGAGACACCGATGTCCGCGGCCGCGGGGATGGTGGTGACCGAGATGAAGACGCCGAGCAGCGCGCTCGTCCTGGCCTGGGTTAGCGACATGATCCCCACGATGCCGGCCAGGACCGCGACGACAACGGAGAAGAAGTTCGGGGCATCGATCAGTGTGGAGACCGGCCTGATGCCCAGCTCGAACGCCCCGGGCTGAAGACCGAATCCCCGGACCGCCAACGAAAACAGGAAGGTCACCACGATGGCCAGCAGGAATGCAGCGGTCAGGGCGAAGAGGCCCTGCCGCACCCTGGTGCCGTTGCCGCGGTCGATGCCCAACGCGACGCTCGTGATGGCGCCGTACTCCGGTCCGACGACCATCGCCGCGACGATCAGGATCTGCGAGTTGGTGATGATACCCACCGCCCCGATGACGCCTGCGATCACCAGATAGACATAGAAGCTCGGCAGGTAGGTGCCCTCGGCGCGAATGCGCGCTTCGACCTCTTCCCAGACGGGCGCGTGCGCGAGCGCCCCCAGCTGCTTCTGCTCTGCCTCGGCTGCGGCGCCGGAGAAGGCCATCTCGACCGGCTCGATGATGATGGAACCACGGCGGTCGAGTTCCAGCTCGCGCAGTTTGCGCAGCACGCCGTTGGCCGCACCCGTCAAGATGTCGCACTCGACCGCGTCGCCGTCGGGGCTCTGCGCCGATCCGGGAAGGACGACCAGGTTGAAGACGTAACGGTCTCCGGCGAGCAGCCCCACCGCCTCAGGAGTCAGATCGACCGGGCTCACCAGCCGGACATGAATCATCTCCATCCACAGCCTCCGTTGCTCGGCTGACGGCCGAAGGAGTGGCGCAGTGCCCGTACGCCACGGTCGGTGCCCCTGGCGCGCGACCACCGTCAGTAGCGCCCACCACGAGGTGGTCAGCAAGCCGAGAGCGCTGCTCGGCTCGTTCGGCCAGGCCGGCATCGGCCCCTTGTCACATGGCGCTGGCCGGGGCGTACCCGCGACGGTCGCCTTGCCCCGTACGGGTGCCGGCCCGCCGGCGGTCGTACGGCCCCGGCAACGGCCCCGGGCTGCGTCGGCATGGCAGGGACGGCAGGGGTGGCCGATAGTGAGTGCAGGGGGCTTTCACGAGACTCGGAGTCGCAATGGACCGCTACCCTCCCATCGCCGAGCACGGCTTGGTCGGTGATCTGCAGACCGCCGCTCTCGTCTCGTCGCAGGGGGTCGTCGACTGGTTCGCCGCTCCCAGGTTCGATTCGCCCAGCATCTTCGCCGCCCTGCTCGACCACGATCGCGGCGGGTACATGCGGCTGGCCCCCGAGCACCCCGACGGCACCTGCAAACAGCTCTACTACCCCGACACCGCCATTTTGGTCACGCGGTTCATGTCACCGGACGGGGTGGGCGAAGTAGTCGACTTCATGCCCCCCGACCAGACACGCACCGCCACCGACCGGCACACCCTGGTCCGTGTGATTCGTGCCGTGCGCGGGACGGTCGACTTCACGCTCGAGTGTCGGCCACGTTTCGACTACGGCCGGGCCGAGCACGAACTCGAGCTCGGAGAAGCCGGAGCCCTCTTCCGGGCCCCCGGGATCGACGGGCACCTGCAATGCACGTTCCCGCTGGAGCGGGACGGCCAGGACGTGCGCGCGCAGGTGACGCTGAAAGCCGGTGAGTCGGGCGGGGCCGTGTTCACCGTGTGCGCGTCCGGCGGCGAGGTACCCCCGCCGCCCACGGTCGACGGGCTCAACGAACGTCTCGGGGAGGTCGGCGAGTTCTGGCAGCACTGGCTGCGCCAGTCCCGCTACCGGGGACGGTGGCCCGAGCTGGTGCACCGCTCGGCCATCACCCTCAAGCTGCTCACCTACGCCCCCACCGGCGCCCTGATCGCCGCGGCCACCACGGGCCTGCCCGAGCAGGTGGGCGGAGAGCGCAATTGGGACTACCGGTTCACCTGGGTTCGTGACGGTTCGCTGTCGGTGCGGGCCATGCTGGACCTCGGCTTCGTCGAGGAGGCCACCGCCTTCGTCCACTGGCTGGTGGACAGGTTGCGGGAGCGAGCCGGCAAGGAGGGTGAGCCGCTCCAGACGATGTACCGGATCGATGGCGATCCCGACCTGCCGGAGGAGACGCTCGATCACTTCGAGGGCTACCGCGGCTCCTTCCCCGTACGCATCGGCAACGGCGCCGCCGACCAGCTCCAGCTGGACATCTACGGCGAGGCCCTGTATGCGGTCTCGCAGGGGCGCGAGATCGCCCAGCAGGCCAGCTTCGAGGGGTGGGAGGCGCTCTGCAGGACGCTGGACTGGTTCGCCGACGCCTGGGACCGGCCGGACGAGGGCATCTGGGAGACCCGCGGCGGCCGCCAGGACTTCACCTACAGCCGGGTGATGGCGTGGGTCGCCTTCGACCACGGGCTGCGCCTGGCCGACTACCTCCGCCGGCCCGCTGACGTGGACCGGTGGCGCAGGGCGAGGGACGCCGTGTTCACCCAGGTCATGGAACGCGGCTGGAGCGAGAAGGAGCGCGCCTTCGTCCAGCACTACGACGGCGATGTCCTGGACGCCTCGCTGCTGCTCATGCCCAGGGTCGAGTTCATCGCTCCTCGGGCCGAGGCATGGCTCTCCACGCTGGACGCCATGGACCGCAAGCTCGTCTCCGACAGCCTCGTCTACCGTTACGACCCGACGGCTTCACCGGACGGGCTGCGCGGCTCGGAGGGCACCTTCAGCCTGTGTACCTTCCTCTACGTCGACGCGCTGGCCCGGGCGGGGCGGGTGTCCCAGGCCCGCTACGCCTTCGAGAAGATGCAGACCTATGCCAACCACGTCGGGCTGTTCGCCGAGGAGGTCGGTCCGAGCGGGGAACAACTGGGGAACTTCCCGCAGGCGTTCACCCACCTGTCCCTGATCATGGCCGCCAACACGCTCGACGCGGCGCTCGATGCCGAGGAGGCTCGCTAGCGTACAAGGGCGCCGTCAGCCACATCACGTGGTCGACGGCAGGACGGCCAACGACTCCTAGAACGGGATCTCCATATGGCCGACGACCGCCACTACGACGTCATCATCATCGGTACGGGAGCGGGCGGCGGCACCCTCGCCCACCGGCTGGCCCCCTCCGGCAAGCGGATCCTGATCCTGGAGCGCGGCGACTACCTGCCGCGCGAGCGCGACAACTGGGACTCCACCGCCGTCTTCGTCAAGGGAAAGTACCGCGCCCCCGAGTTCTGGTACGACAAGCACGGCAACGAGTTCCCCCCGGAGGTGAACTACTACGTCGGGGGCAACACCAAGTTCTACGGCGCCGCGCTCTTCCGCCTCCGGCCCGAGGACTTCGGAGAGCTGCGGCACCACGACGGCATCTCACCGGCCTGGCCGATCCGCTACGAGGACCTGGAGCCGTACTACACCCAGGCCGAGCAGCTCTACCTGGTGCACGGACGGCACGGCGAGGACCCCACCGAGGGCCCGGCCAGCGGCCCGTACCCACACCCCCCGGTGGAGCACGAGCCGCGCATCCAGCAGCTCAGCGACGACCTGGAGAAGAAGGGCCTGCACCCCTTCCACCTGCCCATCGGCGTGAACCTCACCCAGGACGACAACGGCCGGGCCACCCATTCCAGCGTGTGTATCCGCTGCGACCGGGTCGATGGCTTCCCCTGCCTGCTCGGTGCCAAGTCCGACGCGCAGGTGATCTGCGTCGACCCGGCACTGAAGCACGACAACGTCACCATGGTGACGGGCGCCAACGTCCGACGCCTGGAAACCGACCCGACCGGACGCACCGTCACCAGGGTCGTCGCCGAACTGGGGGACGGAACGACCGAGGGATTCAGCGCCGACATCGTGGTGGTCGCCTGCGGTGCGGTCAACTCGGCTGTGCTTCTGCTCCGTTCGGCCAACGCCAAGCACCCGGGCGGCCTGGCCAACGGCTCGGACGTGGTGGGGCGCCATTACATGCGTCACAACAACCTGGCGCTGATGGCGGTGTCGAAGGAACCGAATCCCACCAGGTTCCAGAAGACCCTGGCGCTGCACGACTGGTACCTGGGGGCGGACGACTGGGACTTTCCCCTCGGTGGCATCCAGATGCTGGGCAAGTCGGACGCCGACCAGATCCACGGCGAGGCGCCGCGCTGGGCCGGCGCGGTCTCGCCCGACATGCCGTTCGAGATGCTGGCGCACCACGCCGTCGACTTCTGGCTGTGCGGGGAGGACCTCCCGCTGCCCGACAGCCGCGTCACCCTCGACGAGGACGACGCCGTCCATCTGGCGCTCGACGAGAAGAACAACATCGCCGGGCTGAAGCGCCTCCAGCACAAGCTGCAGGGGATGCTCGGCCACTTGGGCATGCACGAGCACCATCTGCTGTCGCACAGCATCTACCTGCACAAGGGCATGCCGATCGGAGCCACCGCGCACCAAGCCGGCACCGTACGGTTCGGCGACGACCCGGAGAGCTCGGCACTGGACGTCAACTGCAAGGCCCACGACCTCGACAACCTCTACGTGGTCGACACCAGCTTCTTCCCGAGCATCGGGGCCGTCAACCCGTCGCTGACGGCCATCGCCAACGCCTTGCGCGTGGGCGACCACATCGCTGACCGGCTGCGCTGACGTGATGCCGCACGCTTCGGCGGAGTGCGGCTACAGGTTGTCCCCGGGTGCAGGGGCGGCTCGGGTATCGGCGTCGGTGAGCGGCTCCAGCTCACCCATGGTGTCGAGCCGGTAGAGCACCACCAGCGCCGGGCCGACCAGTACGATCGCGATGACCGTGACGATGGCCAGCCAGCGCAGGGTGTGAGCTGCGCCGGCCGCCTGGGCCACCGTCAGTGATGTGGGCAGTAGGTAGGGCTTCTGTGCGAAGCCCCAGGCGCCGACGGTCAGGGCGACGCTCGCCACTGAGGTGTAGCGGGACCAGCCGTGGATCCGGCGCAGCAGGAGCAGCACCGTCGCAAGACCGCAGATCGCGGCCAGGACGACCAGCAGCAGTCCCCAGCCCCCGGTGAGGCCCTCCCAGACGTACTGGGCGTCACTGTGGGTCACGGGCAGGCCGATGAGTGCGAGGACGACGACGGCGCAGAAGGCCAGCAGCGCGCGCCGACGGAAGTAGTCCACCAGGTCGTCCGCCCCGAACCGCCGGGCGTCGGCGCAGAGGAACACCGCCCCGAGGAAGGCGGTGGCTGCGATGGCCAGCAGACCCGCAAGGACGGAGGTCGGGTTGGCCCAGGCGTCCGCGGAGGCGGTCGTCCCGACCATGATCCGGCCGGAGGCGATGCCGCCGAGCACAGCCCCGAGGAAGAACGGCGTGAGCAACGACGCGACGGCGAACATCGCACCGTAAACCCGCCGTCGGGCCAGGCGGCGGGACGGCTTGCGCAGGGCGAATCCGGCACCGCGGAGCACCAGGCCGACGGCGGCTAGCGCGAGCGGCAGCCACATTGCCTCGAACACAGTCTGGAACATCGTCGGGAAGCCGGTCCACATGACGATGAAGACGAAGATCAACCAGACGTTGTTGACCTCCCAGACCGGCGCCATCGCGTGATCGATGAGCCAGCGCGGCCGCTTGCCGCGATCCGCACCCCCAGCCATGAGGTCCCAGAAGCCCGCACCGTAGTCGGTGCCCCCGGCACAGGCGTAGGCGGCGATCGCGAGGACCATGATCCAGGCGATGAGATCCGCCATCATGACGCGCCGCCAGAGGTCGGGTCGGATCCGCCGGCACGCGTGCCCCCTGCCGATGCGGGCTCGGGCTCGCTTCGGGGCCCGTACGGGGTATCGGTCTCGGGAGCCGGCGCGGCGCCCGATGCGGCCGAGCCCTCGTCGGCAATGCGCCAACGAGTACGCATCTTCAGAACGATCGCGAGGAACGAGCCGAAAACGGCCACGTACACGACGATCACGATGCCGAGCATCGCCCACAGCGATCCGGCGCGGGTGTCGGTCACTGCCTCGGAGACCTTCATGTGGTTGTAGACGATCCAGGGCTGGCGGCCGACCTCGGTGGTGATCCAGCCGCACTCCACGGTGACCAGGCACGCGACTCCCGCGAGGGCCGCGCAGCGGAAGAACCAGCGGCTACGAGGAAGGTCCCGGTGCCGCAGCCAGGACCAGGCGTACCAGAGCGCGAGCAGGATCAGCAGGCTGCCGATGGTGACCATGATGTCGAAGGCCCAGTGGGCGATGGTGGCCTGGACGGCGGTGGGGCGGTCGGCGGCCGGCACGGACGTCAGCCCGGTCACCTGGGTGCTCGGCTTGAACCCGGCGAGGATGGAGTCCAGCTGGGGGATCTTCAGTCCGCCGGAGATCGTTCCGTCGCTGTTCAACCGCCCGAACATGTACTCGGGTACGTGGGTGTCCGTCTCCCAGACGATCTCCATGGCGGCAAACTTGATCGGCTGCTTGTGGAAGACGGCACGAGCGGCCGAGTCGCCCAGCATGAACTGGACCGGGGTGAGGATCGCGGCCACCGTGAAGGGCAGAGTGAAACCCAGCCGGTGGTACCGGTCACGGCGCCCCCGTAGCCAGCCGACCGCGTACACGCCGGCGACCACGTAGCCGGCGGTCAGGAACATCGCGACCACGAAGTGCCAGTACTCCGGGCCGAAGATCGGTGTGAAGATCGCCTGCCGCACATTCACGCCGACGGGATTGCCCGCGGCGTCCAGTGCGAACCCCTGAGGGGTGTTCATCCAGGAGTTGGCCGCGATGATGCCGAACGCACCCATCAGAGCGGCCAGCGGCAGCGGCACGGCCAGCCAGAAGTGCGTCCAGGGCTTGAGCCGGCGCCAGCCGTAGAGGTAGACGGCGATCAGGACCGCCTCCAGGAAGAACGCCCAGGCCTCGACGCCGAACCCCAGGCCGAAGACATCGCCCCAGCGGCCCAACAAGCCGGGCCACAGCAGGCCGAGCTCGAAGGACAGCACGGTGCCCGTGACGACGCCGATGGCGAACTGGACTGCCATCACCGCCGACCAGCGCCGCGCGAGCTGAAGGGCGACGGCGTCGTTGCGGCGCAGCGCCCGGTGGTGCATGAGCAACGTGATGAACGGCAATGCCACGCCGAACGGCACCAGCAGGATGTGAGAGGCCAAGGTGAAGGCCATCAGCTCCCGAGCCGGCAGGAGCTGGGGCGGGGTATCCGCCAGAAGGGCCGCTGTGCTGAGCATGTGCGCCTCGAAGGTCTGCCCCGCGGGGCGCGGGGGCTGAGAAACAAGAGAGTGCGAAGGGGCAGCGGTCGGAGGGGAGCAGCCGGGCGCCGTGGTCAGGGGGGCGGCGGAGCTGCCTTCTGCCCGGGTGCCCCCGCGACCGACGCGTCGGCGTCGGCGTCGGACATGGCGTACGCACGCTCGCGTCGCGAGCTGGTGGCGAAGGCGACGGACCAGCTGAGGACGGCCCCCAGCCGATTGCGGAAGCCGGTGAGGAAGGCCAGGTGGATGAAGAGCCAGGCGAGCCAGCCGAGCGCACCCGACAGGTGCAGCGGCCCGACCTTGACGACAGCCCGGCCGCGGGAGATGTAGGCGGCGCTGCCGAGGTCCACGTACCTGAAGGGCTTCGGCTGTTTCGTCCGGCCCTCCACCGCATGACGCACGGCCCGGCCGGCGTACGCGCCCGACTGCATGGCGACTTCGGCCAGGCCCGGCAGCCGGTTCAGGCTCATCACGTCGCCCGTGACACGGATCTCCGGGTGGCCGGGAACGGTGAGGTCGGGTTCGACGACGATGCGTCCGGCGCGGTCCTGGGCAGCGCCGGTGGCCCGTGCCAGCGCGGCGGCAAGGGGCGGCGCCTCGACCCCCGCCGTCCACAGCACGGTACGTGCATCGAACCGGCCGGTCACACCGTCCGCGTCTTGCACCGTCAGGCCGCGGGCATCGACGCTGGTCACCTTCGTGCCGAGGTGGAGCTCCACACCGAGACGCTGCAGGGTCCGGGCCGCGCGTTCGGCCAGCGGACGGCCGAACGCCCCCAACACCTCGCCGGACCCCTCGAAGAGCAGCACCCGGGCCTGGCTGGAGTCGCTCGTCCGGAACTCCCGGTCGAGCGTGTGACCGGCGATCTCTCTGATCTGTCCTGCCAGTTCGACGCCGGTCGGTCCGCCGCCGACCAGCGCGAACGTGAGCCACTGCTGCCGTTCCCGGGCGTCTGCTGCCGTTTCGGCCATCTCGAACGCCTGGTAGATCCGCCGGCGGATGTCCAGCGCGTCGTTCAGCGTCTTCATGCCCGGGGCGTGTGCGGCGAACTCGTCGTGGCCGAAGTACGACTGCCTCATGCCGACCCCGACGATCAGATCGTCATAGGGCAGCTCGACCGTTCCGCCGTCGGGCCGTCGGGCGTGGACCAGCCGGGCTTCGACATCCACGCCGGTGGCCTCGGCGAGAACGCACCTCACGTTCGGATGGCGTCGCAGGACCGCGCGGAGTGGCTGCGCGATCTGGCCCTCGGACAGGATTCCTGAGGCGCACTGGTAAAGCAAAGGCTGGAAGAGGTGGTGCGCACGCCGGTCCACCACGGTCACGGCGACCGGCGACCGGCGCAGCGCGCGGGCGGCGAACAGCCCGGCGAACCCCCCGCCGAGGATCACGACCCGGCGGGCCGTCACGTGATCCTGCATCCGAGATCAGCCTCCGGTGGCGAAGCCGGGGAAAAGGGTCATTCCGCCGTCCACGTAGAGCGTGGTGCCCACGACGTAGTCGAGCAGGTCGGACGCCACGACGACGACGGCGTTGGCGATGTCGTCCGGGTCGCCCACGCGGCCGTACGGGATGAGGCGCAGCAAATCGGCCTCGGCCTCGGGAGTGGCCCAGGCGTCACGGTTGATGGGTGTGCGGATTGCGCCGGGTGCGACCGCGTTGACCCTGATCCGCTGGGGAGCCAGCTCCTGGGCGAGGGTCTCCATCAGCATGCCCACGCCACCTTTGGAGGAGGCGTAGTTCACGTGCCCCGACCAAGGGACGATCTGGTGGACCGAGCTCATGCAGATGATCTTCCCGGCCGACCGGGAGACCTCCCCCACCACGCCGCGCCGCACGAACTCCTTGGCGGCCTCACGCGCGCACAGGAACTGGCCGGTCAAGTTGACGTCGATGACCTTCTGCCACTGGGCGAGCGTCATGTCCACCACGGCCGCGTCCCGCTGAAGACCCGCGTTGGCCACCATGATGTCGATGGTGCCGAACTCCTCGACCATCCGCGCCACCATGGCGACCACCTGGTCCTCGTCGGACACGTCGGCCTCGTGGGCGTAGGCGCGGACGCCGAAGCCCTTGATCTGCGCAACGACCTTCTCGGCCTCGTCCGCCCCGACGACGTAGTTCACCACGACGTCCGCCCCGGCCCGCCCCAGGGCAATGGCGGTCGCCATGCCGATTCCCGAGTTGGCGCCGGTCACCAGGGCCTTTTGACCCCTGAGGAGCTGCACGGACCCCGCCCGGCTGATCTCGTCGACATTTCCTGCCACCGCATCTCTCCTTCGCAGTTTTCGGACGGCACGTGCGCCGGAACGGGCGACGCACGCGAGGAAGGCTGGGAGCCGGTCGGCCCGCCAGGGCAGAGAGGAGTCGTTCCATGGCCGGCGTCCCGACCCAAGCACCCTGCGCCGCAGGTGGCGCAGTCCGGCGCGCCACGCAGCCGTATTGGGCCGGGCACGTCACTCGGTCGGGTTACGAGCTGCCCTGGCCCGCGACTGCCGCAGTCACGGGCCGGGATTGACAACCACATGGGGAATCGATGGTCGATAGTCACTCGATCGGATGGATCGCCCCCGCGTGGACGGGAAGAGCGAACTGTGGGAGGACGACGGGACTGGGACGAGGTCCCGGCGGTTCCGGCGGCGAAGGGGGAACGGTGATGTGGGTAAGGACTCAGCAGGCCGGCCCGCGGCAGCCGCGCCCACGCGTTCACCTCTAACCCGGACCGCCTGCCCATGACCGCATTCGACGACACCGCCGGCATGCAGGAAGCCCTGCAGTCACTGCTGCCCGGTGTCGAGGTCGAATCCATCGTCGGATGGGACTGGTCCAACGACCAGCTCGCCCTGGGCACCTGGTGCATCTACCGGCCCGGACAGCTGGCAAGCGTCCTGCCCGACCCGCGCACCACCGAAGGACGGCTGTGCTTCGCCAGCTCCGACTCGGCTATCGGGTGGTGCTCCTTCATCGACGGAGCGATCCATCGCGGCTACCACGCCGCCCGCCACATCGACGACTTCCTGACCACCGGCAGCCGGTAAACAAGCGCCGCCGTCGGCCCGGCAGACCGAGCAGCTGGCCGTCCGCTTGGTCCACCACGCTCGCGGCAGACCAGCACCGAGGTGCGCACTGGCTGTCAGTCCTCGCTCGTACGCTCAACAGATGGACTTTGCGACCTCGAATGCCCAGAAGCTCTCGACGTACATGGACAAGGTCGAGGGACAGATCGCAACGCTCCGGGCGGAGTCGGGTGCAGGACAACTCCCCCCACACGAAGTGGAGAGCAGGCTCCGGAAGGCGATGGAGTCGCTTACCGCAGAGCTACGCCCCGGCTTCCTGTACGGCCTGTTCGACCAGCCGAGCGACGCGATCCGCTACATTGGCGAGACTCGACAGCTACCCCCGCAACGCCTGAACGGACACGCGATAGCCCGGTCCCCGGTGGGTGACCGTTTCGTCGTGAACCGCAACCTGTTCATGACCCCGCTGCGCAAGGACTTGGGCCTGGCACCGGCGTTCGAGCCCACGATTCCCAGCGCCGACCTCAAGGCACTGGAACGCGATGCGCTCTACCGGTACACCCTCGCCGGAGCGCACCTCCTGAACAAGACCAACCGCCCGGACGGCGAGAGGATCTGGGGCGTGGCTCGCCGCCAAGAGCACTACCCCAAGGGGCTGGACGCTGGGAGCTGGAACGAGCTGACGCGCGCAGTGCCGTGCTTCACCTGCCCGGCCAGACAGGGTGAGCCGTGCTCCGAGAACGGCAAGACCTGGTCGGTGAATCACCTAACCCGTTCTGCCGCCTTCGCCCGCCTGGACTGGGTGCTGCGGAACACCGACGAGATCTTGGCGGTCGGCGAGAAATTCGTGGAGACTCACGGGCGGTCACACACCTCGGAGAAGGTGATTGACTCGCTGGTGAGCGAGGCGAGGAAGTCCAGGCCCGATGCGCACCTGCTGCTGCGGGAGATGTCCCGCCTGGACGAAGAGGCTGTTGCCGCCACCGCCGAGACCATCCGCGCAGGCCGCCGCAGGGGAACCCCGATGGCCGAATACGGCTTCATCAGCCAACACGCTCTGGAGCTGCTGGACCGGATGCATGGGGCGTACACGGAGGGTGGGGAGTTCACCCTGTGGGTCCACGGGGCGGCAGCCTGGGCAGGAGCCGCGTAGCTTACGAGCACGTCAGGGCCCGCACAGCACATCTGAACCGTTCCGGGTTTGGTGGGGACTCGATCATTTGAGAGGATCGAGTCATGGCACGTCCTTCCCAGTACCCGCTTGAGCTGCGCCGTCGTGCGGTGCGGATGGTCGCCG
>NZ_JBGWAB010000171.1:0-14588 GCF_041862025.1 Streptomyces sp. AB3(2024) | reverse complement strand
CGCCCCCCCCCCCCCCCCCCCCCCCCCCCCCCCCGCGCCCCCCCCCCCCCCCCCCCCCCCCCCCCGGGACCGGAGCCGGGCCCCACGGGTCGGCCCGCGGCGGCGCTCAGCCGCGCGGGCGCAGGGCCTGCCGCTCCGCCTCCGAGAGACCGCCCCAGACGCCGAACCGCTCGTCGTTGGCCAGGGCGTACTCCAGGCACGCCACCCGCCCCTCGCACGCCCCGCACAGCCGCTTCGCGTCCCGGAGCGAGGAACCGGGGTCCGGGAAGAAGAAGGCCGGGCCCGTCTGGGCACAGAGCGCGAGGTCGTACCAGGCGGGGGCAGCGGTGGCAGTGGTGTTCATCGACATGCCGCCGATCCTGCTGCGCCCCGATGGACGTCCGATCAACAGCTCATCAACAGCAGGTCAGCCACTGCACGAAGGTGTCGAAGTCCGCGGGCGTGAGGCCCGAACGGGGATCCACGCGGTGCAGGAGCGCGGGCGCCGGGTGACGGTCGGCGGCCCAGGCCCGGTCGGCGGCGGTGATCTCGTCGTCCACCCAGACGAAGGGGCGCCCCGCCGCGCGGGCGAGGAGCGGACGGGTCTTCCAGTGGAGACCTCCGCGCCCCTCGTCCTGCGTGGGCTCCGGCCAGTCGACCACCGGCAGCCGCGGCAGCCCGATCCGCGGGGAGATGGTCTCGTTGGCCTCCTCCCCCCAGGTCGTGGCCCACACCAGCTCGCAGGGCAGCGCCAGCAGCCGGGCCCCGTGGGCCGGATCGAGCCTGCCCAGCAGCGGATGACCGGTCGCGGCGGCCGCGGGGTGGCCCGCTCCCCCGAAGGGGATCAGGGGCCCGTCGACATCCAGGAAGAGCAACGGCCGCGAGTCGGAAGTCCTCATGGCCCCGAGCCTAGGTCGTCCCTTCCGGCCACGGAACTGAGGACGAGACGGCTGCGCGGGCCGCCGGCTCAGTCCTCGTGCTTCGCCCGGCTCGGCTGCACCCGCTTGGGCTCGCCCGGCATCTTGGGATGGTCCGGCGGGTAGGGCATGTCGCCCAGTCCGTGTTCGTGTTCGTCCCGCTCGGCGAGTTCCAGCACGGCCTCCAGGCCGAAGGCGTGCTCGTCCATGTCGGCGTGCAGGTCGCCCAGTTCGGCGAAGCGCGCCGGCATGGTCACGATGTCGAAGTCGCGCGGCTGCGCGTCGTCCACCTCGTCCCAGCGCAGCGGCGCGGAGACCGGGGCGTGCGGGCGGGGGCGGACGGAGTACGCCGAGGCGATGGTCCGGTCGCGGGCGGTCTGGTTGTAGTCGACGAAGATGCGCTCCCCGCGCTCCTCCTTCCACCAGGCGGTGGTGACCCGGTCGGGCATCCGGCGTTCCAGCTCCCGCCCCAGGGCGATCGCGCACCGGCGCACCTCGGTGAAGGTCCAGCGCGGGGCGATCGGCACGAAGACGTGCAGCCCCCGCCCGCCGGAGGTCTTGGGCCAGCCGCGCAGGCCCAGTTCCTCCAGCAGGGCCCGCAGTTCGTGGGCGGCGGCCACCGCGTGGTGGTAGTCGGTGCCGGGCTGCGGATCAAGGTCGATGCGCAGTTCGTCGGGCCGGTCGGTGTCCTCGCGGCGCACCGGCCAGGGGTGGAAGGTGAGGCAGCCCAGATTGGCGGCCCACAGGACGGCGGCCGGCTCGGTCGGGCAGATCTCGTCCGCGGTGCGCCCGCTGGGGAAGGCGATGTGGGCGGTCGGGATCCAGTCGGGGAGGTTCTTCGGGGCGCGCTTCTGGAAGAAGGACTCGCCCTCCACCCCGTCCGGGTACCGTTCCAGAGTGGTGGGCCGGTCGCGCAGGGCACGGGTGATCCCGTCCGCCACGGCCAGGTAGTACTCGGCGACGTCCCTCTTGGTGAGGCCGCGCTCCGGGAAGTACACCTTGTCCGGGTTGGACAGCCGGACCGTCCGCCCGCCGGCGTCGAGCTCGATCGCACCACCCGAAGCACCCATGAGCGCCACGGTAGGCGGGCCCGGCCGGGCGCGCACACCGGGCGGGTCCGCACGTACCACCGCAGAATCGATGACATGGATCTGCCGGTGATGCCCCCCGTGAAGCCGATGCTCGCCAAGTCCGTGGCGAAGATCCCGCCCGGAATGCAGTACGAGGCGAAGTGGGACGGTTTCCGCGCCATCGTGCACCGCGACGGCGACGAGCTGGAGATCGGCAGCCGCACGGGAAAGACCCTGACCCGGTACTTCCCGGAGCTGGTGGCGGCCCTCAAGGAGAACCTGCCGCCCCGTTGCGTGGTGGACGGGGAGATCGTGATCGTGCAGGGCGGGCGGCTCGACTTCGAGCGGCTCACGGAGCGGATCCACCCCGCCGCGTCCCGCGTGAAACTGCTCGCCGAGACCACCCCGGCCAGCTTCGTGGCCTTCGACCTGCTCGCCCTCGACGACGCGTCCCTCCTGGACACCCCGCTCGGCGACCGCCGTACCGCCTTGGTCAACGCCCTTTCCACCGCTCGGCCCCCCGTGTACCTCGCGCCCGCGACCACCGACCCCGCGCTCGCGCGGGAGTGGTTCGAGCGGTTCGAAGGCGCCGGACTCGACGGGGTCGTCGCGAAACCCCTCGACCTCCCCTACCGGCCCGACGCCCGCCTGATGTTCAAGATCAAGCACGAGCGTACGGCGGACGTCGTTCTCGCGGGTTTCCGTTTCCACAAGAGCGGTCCGATTGTCGGATCGCTGCTCCTGGGCCTGTACGACGACCGGGGCGGGCTCCAGCACGTGGGAGTCTGCGCCGCCTTCCCCATGAAGCGCCGTGCCGAGCTGGTCGTGGAGCTGGACCCCCTGCGCATGGCCGACCCGGCGGGACACCCATGGGCGGCGTGGGCCGAGGAGTCCGCACACGAGAGCGCCCGCCTGCCGGGCGCGCAGAGCCGGTGGACCGGCAAGAAGGACCTGTCCTGGGTCCCCCTGCGCCCCGAGCGGGTCTGCGAGGTGAAGTACGACCACATGGAGGGCGACCGCTTCCGCCACACCGCGCAGTTCGCCCGCTGGCGCCCCGACCGCACCCCGGAGGGCTGCACGTACGCCCAGCTGGAGGAGGTCGTCGGCTACGACCTCGCCGTGGTGCTGGGCACCGGCGGCTGACCGGCCCGTCGCCGCCGCGGGAGCCCCGGGCGGCGAGGGCCGCAGGAAGCGCGGGGGCTCAGGGAGCTCAGGGGTGCCCGCAGGGGCGCCGCAGGGGCCTCGCGCGGAGGGTCAGCCGGCCGTCAGCTTCTCCCACTCGGCCCGGTCCGGCCCCACCGCGTTCGGGGCGTACTCCGGCCGGGCCGCGAGCCAGCGGGTGACGCGGGCCCGGATCAGGGGGTGCGCGTAGGCCCGCTCGGGCGGGTCGACGAGGTGGCGGACCCTGGCCCGGGCCCGCATCACCTCCGGGTCCTCCAGCGCGCACTCGAACAGCGCGGCCGCCTCCCGGGCCGTTCCGGTCCGGGAGGCCCGGGTCGCGAAGCGGTCCCCGATGGCCGCGTCGGCGACGACCTGGAAGTCGAACCAGGGCTTGATCGTACGGACGGCCCAGTCGTGGTACTCGGCGGCGAAGCGGTCGGACCCGGCGTCCTGGTGCGCGGTCCGCGCCACCCGGTGCGCGGCCCACAGGGCGAGGGAGGTCCCCTGCCCCAGGGTCGGATTGGTGTGCGTGAGGGCGTCCCCGACGGGCACCAGCCCGCTCACCACCGGGCCCCGCCCGTCCGCGAGGGCGCTCCACCGGTTGTCCAGGCCCGCAGTGGCGAGGACCCCCGACAACGGAGCGGCGCCCAGCCCCAGCCAGGCCTCGCCGGGCGGAAAGGACCGGGCGGCGGCCTCGAAGACGACCGGCTCGCGCAGCGCCGAGCGGGTGGGGTCCTCGGTGTGGACGAACAAGGTCACGGCGAAGGTGCCGTTGTCGGCCGGGAAGACGGCGCAGCCCGCGAAGCCCCCGCCGGTCACCGTCCACGGCCTGCGCGGCCCGTCCTCCATCCCGGCGGGCAGCCGGTACCAGCGGCAGAAGTAGGCGAGGCCGGTGCGGTGCCGCTCGACGGTGCCCGGGCGGCAGCCCGCCGCAGCCAGCCACCGTTCGACGCCGCCCCGCCGGCCGCCGGCGTCCACGACGAGGTCCCCCTCGTACGCGCCGCCGGCCGTGGTCACCCCGGTCACCCGTATCCCCGGTCCCGCACCCGTCCCCGCCCCCGTAGCGGACCCCGCACCGGCCCCCGACAGGGCCGTCGCCGCGGACCCGGAGACGGCCGTCAGCCCCGAGACCGGCTCCCCGTAGCGCACCACCGCACCCGGCTCGGACCGCAGTGCGGTGGCCAGGGCGCTCTCCAGCACGATCCGGCGCGCCTGGAGCATGATCAGGTCCTCGTCGCCGGGCCGGGCCGGCGGGCGTACGTCGAACCAGTCCAGCTCGTGCCGCTCGCGCGCGCCGAGCCGGAGCATCTCGGCGTGGACGTCGGGCAGTTCGGCGACCAGCACCTTGCGGGCGGCGCCGAGCAGGGCGTGCGGCTGGGCTGCCTGGGGGACGGCCGGGCGGCGCCAGCCGAAGAAGTCCCGGTCCAGGGCGGTACCGGGCGCACGGGTGTCCCGCTCGAACAGCTCGACGGTGTGCCCCCGCCGGGCGGCGAGCAGTGCGGCCGCGAGACCCGCGACCCCTCCGCCGATGACCAGCACGTGTGCCATTGCGCCCCCCTGAGCCGACGGACCGTACGACGATCGGACCGCCCAGAGCCTGCGCGGACAGCCCCTGACCGAAACCCGTACAGTTGTCCGATTCCATGCGTTCGGCGGCTCACGGGCCGGGCCGGGTTTGACAAACGATCGGGCGCGACCGGCAAATGGAGTCATGGCTACCGAAGAGCAGGACGCCGCGACGGCCCCGGCCGTACGGGCCGTCCCCCAGCCCAACGCCGTCGTGGGCGTCGGGCTGATCGTCCTCGGCCCCGACGGCCGGCTGCTGCTCGGTCAGGCGCACGACGGCCGGTGGGAACTGCCGGGCGGCAAGGTCGATCCCGGGGAGGGCTTCGAGCAGGCCGCCGCACGGGAGCTCGCCGAGGAAACCGCCCTGCGGGCCGCGCCCGGGGCCATCGAGGTGCTCGCGGTGCAGATCGACGCGGGCTCCGGCCTGACCCGGCTGACGGCCGCCGCCCTCACCCGGTCCGCCGAGGGCAGCCCCACCGTCACCGAGCCGCACAAGATCGCGCGTTGGCAGTGGTTCGCCGCGGACGAGGTCCCCTCCGCCCTCTATCCCCCGACGGCCGCCGTGCTGCGCAGCTGGCGCCCGGACCTTCCGATGCTGCCGCACGTGCCCTCGTACGACTACCCGACCGGCCCGGCCCCCGGGACCCCGCGGAACACCCCGTAGGGCACCCCGCCGTTCAGACCGCCGTGGAGGCGGCCATGACCGCCGTGACGGCCACCACCGCGGCGTGCATGTCCCGGATGGCCGCGCGAACGCCCTCGCCCGCCCACTGCCCGGCGGCTATCTCCCCCATCCGCGGCGCCACCAGCCGGGGCGGCCGGTCCGGGAAGGCGAGCCGGTGCAGCTTGGCCGCGTGCAGCAGGGCGATGAGGCCGGCCGTACGCCCGTCGGGGTCGGCGCCGTCCAGGACCACGGCTCCGAGCCGGTCCCGCAGCTCGCGCTCCGCGGTGGCGTCGGCCTCGGGGTAGCGGCGCTGCGGAATCACCCCGAGCACCTTGCGCACCTCCGACCCGACGATGCCCCGCTCGCCGAGGCCGTCCAGCGCGGCGCCGACCGCCTTGGCGTGGTCCTTCGTCAGCCAGTCCGTCACCCGCCGCTTGCTGCGGCCCCGCAGCCAGGACTCGATCATCAGGATCCGGCCGTCCAGCAACCGCTCCCCGGTGGGGGTGGTACTGCGCAGTTCCAGGTACTTGCCGGTCACCGAGACCCGCTCCGCCATGACCAGTTCGAGGAGTATGCCCCCCGCGGCGGCCCAGCCCGCCGCCTGCCGCTGCCTCGCCGCCCCCGACGCCCCGTCCAGGGACAGCAGCACGACCTCCTCCGCCAATGTGATCGCCATGAGCGGTACCCCCCGCCTTGCCCGTGCCCGATGCCCTTCGCGGGGAAGGACGACCGGCGAGGTCCGCGAGTTCCCGGCCCTACTCCCGCCGGACCAGCCGTGGCGCGAAATTGCCGTCGCGCAGGTCCTCCGCGAGCAGCCGCTTCGCGATCGCGTCGGCCGCCACCCTCAGTTCCGCGCTGCGCGGCCGTCCCCGGTCCTTCTCCAGCTGGTCGCCGAGCCACCGCGCCCACGCGGCGGAGATCACCCCCGCCTCCCGCTCCCCGCCCGAGGTCAGCGCGAAGTAGCCGTTCTGCCGGGTCAGGTAGCCCTCCTCGGTCATCCGGTCGAAGACCGGCAGCAGCACCTCGGCCGGGACCGACCGGCGCGCCGCGATCAGGCCGAGCCCGGCGTGGCCGACCGTCCGGGTCAGCAGGTCCACCTGCATCACGGCCCACGCGCCCGCGATGTCCAGCCGCGTGTCGGAGCCCTCGACGATGGCCCGTGCCGTGTCCTGCCCCATCCCCCGCACCAGTTTGCCCACGGCCAGCTCCAGCAGTTTGGCCGAATCCCCCGAGGCCGAGGCCGGCGAGGCGAAGCCCTCGCCCATGTCCGTGGACGCGGCCCGCGCGCTGTCGCGCAGGTGGACCTCCTTGAGGAACAGCGCGACGACGAAGCCGACCAGCGCCACCGGCACGGTCCACAGGAACACCGTCTGGAGCGCCTCGGCGTACGCGTCGACGATCGGGCCGGCCGCTGCCGGGTCCAGCCCGTGCACCCCCTGCGGGCTCTGTGCCGCCACCGCCAGTGCCGCCGGATCGGCCCCGGTGGCGCGGGCGGCCTCCGCCACGCCCGCCTTCAGCGCCGGCTCCAGGCTGTTGGCGTAGATGGTCCCGAAGACCGCGGTCCCGAAGCAGCTGCCGAGCGTACGGAAGAAGGTGACGCCGGAGGTGGCGGTGCCGAGGTCGGCGTAGTCGACGGTGTTCTGCACGGCGATGGTGAGCACCTGCATGCACAGGCCGATGCCGACGCCCAGGACGAACATGTACAGGGATTCCAGCCAGGCGCCGGTCTGCGGCCCCATCCGCGACAGCAGGTACAGGCCTACCGCCATGACCGCGCTGCCCACGATCGGGAAGATCCGGTAGTGGCCCGTCTTGCTGGTGACGTTGCCGCTGAAGACGGACGCGATGAGCAGGCCGATGACGAGCGGCAGGGTCCGTACGCCGGAGACGGTGGCCGAATCCCCGTCCACGTACTGGAGGTAGGTGGGCAGGAAGGTCATCGCGCCGAGCATGGCGAAGCCGACGATGAAGCTCAGCACCGAGCAGACCGTGAAGACGGGGTTGCGGAACAGCCGCATCGGCAGCATCGGTTCGGCGGCCCGCGTCTCCACCAGGCAGAACAGCGCCAGGGCCAGCGCGCCCCCCGCGAACAGGCCGATGATGACGGGGGAGTTCCAGGCGTACTCGTTCCCGCCCCAGCTGGTGGCGAGGATCAGCGCGCTCGCGCCGGCAGCGACGAGCGCGATGCCCAGGTAGTCGATGACGGGCCGCCCGACGGCCCGCACCGAGGGGATGGTCCGGGCGGCCGCCACGACCACCAGGATCGCGATCGGGACGTTGACGTAGAAGGCCCAGCGCCAGCTCAGGTGATCGGTGAAGAAGCCGCCGAGCAGTGGCCCGATCACCGTCGCGACACCGAAGACGGCGCCGATCGCGCCCTGGTACTTGCCCCGTTCGCGCAGCGGCACCACGTCGGCGATCAGCGCCATCGAGGTGACCATCAGGCCGCCGGCGCCGATGCCCTGCACGCCCCGCCACAGGATGAGCAGGGTCATGTTGGAGGAGAGGCCGCACAGGAAGGAGCCGGTGATGAAGACGATGGCGGAGACCTGGAAGACGAGCTTGCGTCCGAAGAGGTCGCCGAACTTGCCCACCAGCACCGTCGCGACGGTCTCCGCGAGCAGGTACGAGGTCACCACCCACGACATGTGGGCCGCACCGCCCAGGTCCGCGACGATGGTCGGCAGGGCGGTGCCCACGATCGTCTGGTCGAGCGCGGCCAGCAGCACGCCCAGCATGATCGTGCCGAAGACGACGTTGCGCCTCCGCCGGTCGAGCACGGGGGGCGCCCCGGCCGGGGCGGGAGCAGTGGTCACTCTCGCACTGTCACAGCGGACCGCCGCCCCCGCATGCCGCAAGCCGCCGTACGGGTGACCCGCCCGCGCCCGAACCCCGGCGGCGGCCCCGCCCCGGCCCCGGCCCCCGCGTCAGCGCAGGTAGCCGAGCCCCGGGTGCTCCGTCGCGTATCCGTCCAGCAGCCGCCGGGCCACGGCCACGGAGTCCACCAGAGGGTGCAGGGCGAAGGCCTTGACGGCGTCGGCCCGCGCACCGCTCGCCGCGGCGGCGAGGACCTCCCGCTCGGCGGCCTTCACCGAGGTCACGAGCCCCACCGCGTGCAGCGGCAACGGGTCCACGGCGACCGGGTGGGCCCCGTTGGCGTCGACCAGGCAGGGCACCTCGATCACGGCGTCCGCGTCGAGCACCGACAGGGTGCCGCGGTTGCGGACGTTGAGGATCAGGGTCGCCCGCTCGTCCCGGGCGATGGCCCGCATCAGCGCGAGGGCCACCTTCTCGTAGCCGCCGGACTCCAGGTCGCTCTCCTCGCGCTCCCCCGCGCCCGCCACCTCGCGGTTCTCGGACATGTACGTGGCCTCGCGCTCGGCCCGGGTCCGGTCCCAGGCGGCGAGCGCCGACCCGGGCGGCCCGTCCGGCCGTCCGGTCCCGGCGTAGAAGGCGCGCTGCTGGTCGCGCAGGAAGGCGCCGCGCGTCCGCTCGGCCTCCTGGTACGCCCGCACCGTGTCCCGGTTGTAGTAGTAGTAGTGGAGGTACTCGTTGGGGATCGCGCCGAGGGAGCGCAGCCAGTCGGCCCCGAAGAGGCGGCCCTCCTCGAAGGACTCCAGCGCCTTGTCGTCGGCCAGCAGCCGGGGCAGCTCGTCCCGGCCGCCGACGCGCAGGCCGCGCACCCATCCCAGGTGGTTGAGGCCGACGTAGTCGATCCAGGCGTCCTGGGGCCGGGCTCCGAGCAGCCGGGCGATCCTGCGGCCGAGCCCGACCGGGGAGTCGCAGATCCCGATGACGCGGTCGCCGAGCACCTCTGCCATGGCCTCGGTGACCACCCCGGCGGGGTTGGTGAAGTTGATGACCCAGGCCTCCGGGGCCGCGCGGGCGATCCTGCGGGCGATCTCGCGCACCACGGGAACGGTCCGCAGCCCGTACGCGATCCCTCCGGCGCCGACCGTCTCCTGGCCCAGCACGCCCTCGGCCAGGGCGATCCGTTCATCGGCGGCCCGTCCCTCCAGTCCGCCGACCCGGATGGCGGAGAAGACGAAGTCGGCCCCGCGCAGGGCCTCGTCGAGGTCCCCGGTGGCGGTGACGGCCGGGGCGTCCGCCGCGCCCTGTGCCGCGGCCTGGTCGGCGAGCACCCGGGCCATGGCGGTGAGCCGGCCGGGATCCTCGTCGTACAGCGTCACGTGGGACACCCGGCCCTCCCCACGGTCCCCCAGGAGTGCTCCGTAGACGAGCGGGACGCGGAATCCGCCCCCGCCGAGGATGGTCAACCGCACGCCCCTACCGTCCTTCCGCCGTCACGACCGGTGCCACGGACCACGACCGCGCGCCGGGCGGAAGTCCGCCCCGGCGCCTCGGTGGATGCCACGATCCGTGACATCCGCGCGATGACGCAGATCGTGGCATCCGCCATGCGGCACCCCCGCCGGGGGTGCCGCGGCACACGCTTCAGGGCACCAGTGTCCCCCGCCCGCTCAGTCCACCGGCGACGGCACGGCCCGCAGCCGGGCCCCCTGCTGCTGCGGGAAGACGGTGGCACCGCGCACCGGACCCGCCGGCAGGCCCTGCGGGGCGGAGAGCACCAGGGTGATCCGGGTGAGTCCCATGCCCTCCAGCATTCGGCTGGATTCCGCCACCATGCGGCACCGCACCACGCCGTGTGCGGGGTCGGGATGACGGACCGTCCGGACGGCGCCGTCCTGTTCCGCGGCGAGTTCGCCGTGGGTGCTCAGCCAGTGCGGGACCCCGTAGCGGTAGGCGGCCTCCATGAACGGGTCACGGGCCACCTCCTGACGGATGCTCCGCAGCCCCTCGTCGTCCGGGGCCGCGCCGAGCGCGGTGGCGAACTGCGCCAGCAGCGGTACGCACCAGGCCGGTTCGTGGTCCTCCAGCACGGCCGCGGCGTCCGGGTGGAAGAGCACGAAGCGCAGGAAGTTGTCGTCCGGCAGGGCCGTCGGATGCGGTCTGACCGACTGGAACAGCCGGTCGAAGGCCGAATTGGTGAGGGCCACGTCCCACCGGTGGTCCACCAGGAAGGACGGGTAGGGGACGGCCTCCATGAGGGCCGCGTAGTCGCACAGGTAGTCGCGCTGGGCCGGGTCCTGCGGCAGCCGGTTCTCCTCGGCCGCGCGCCAGGTGGGCGGCGGATCCCGGTCGACCATGACCCGGAAGAGCCAGAAGCACTGCCGCTCGCTCATCTCCAAGGCCTCGGCCAGGGCGAGGAGTTTGCGGTCCGTCCATTCCTTGACGAGCCCGCGCTCCCAGTTTCCGTACGCCCGCACACTGATGCGCAGTCGCGACGCGAGGTCTTCCTGGCTCAGGCCCAGTTCCTCCCGGCGCTGGCGCAAAATCTCCTTGCGTCGCTCCGACCGCACTGCGCCACGGGCGGACTCCTCGCCCGCCAGGCGTTCCTCACCGGCTCGGACGAGGCCATCAGACGGGCCCACCGCTGCGAGATGTGGCACCGAGAGCTCCCCCTCCTCACGGTCTGGATCTTCATTTCCGTGTGGCGATCCTGCTACCGACTTCATTCGAGTGTCAACTATTGTGGCAATTCCAGCCTTGCGACAGCTTATTCCCGCCACAGCTGTGGCAAGTTCTAGCTCTCCCAAAACAAACCGGATAGATTCCCTGAGGCCGACCACGTGCCCACTGACCTCGCGCGATCTAGGAGAACCACTGGTGACAGACGGCTTCCCGGCTCCCGTCGCGGTGGCCAACGCGCCCCTGGCAGCGACCGTCACGCGGGTCGCCGAACTCGCGAACAAATTGGGCCGCCCCCGGAATCAGGTCTTCGACCTCCGGCGGCTCTCGGAAGCCTCCGGGGTCCCCGCCGATGTGATCAAGACTCTGCTCGACGGGCGTCCGGCCGGCGAACCCGATCTCCAGGCGCGCTTCCTCCAGCGCCTGGACCTGCTCCGGCGGACCCGGGTGAAAACCAACGGGCGCCGCTACACCCAGCAGGAGATCGCGGACGGCGCCGGAATGTCGCGGCAGCAGGCCGGCGCCCTGATCAACGGTGACCGCCGCCCCACCATGGAGCACTGTGACGCCATCCAGCGCTTCTTCGGGGTGCACGCGGGCTTCCTCACCGCCCACGACGCCGACGCCCTCACCGACGCGCTCCAGCGGACCGAGCAGCAGCTGCTCCAGGACTTCGCGGGCCGCGAGCGGCAGACCGTACCGGCCGAGACCGCTTCGGCGGGCGATCCGCTGGCAAGACTCCTGCAGAACCACGGCGTACGCGGCATCGCGTGGCGGGCCGCCCAACTGCCCAGCGACAAGCACCGGGACAAGGTGACCGAATGGCTGGACATGCTTCTCGAAAGCGTCAAACCGAACGAATCATGACCCAGTCGAAAGTCTGGATCTGATCCTTGAGTCCTGATCCGGATCCGCGCCGACGGGGAGAACGGTGAGCATAGGCAGAGCACAGCGGCGTTTGTGCGGGGAGCTGGTGGCCGGCATCAAGCTGCCCGCCCCCGTGGAACCCCTGGACCTCTACGCCGCCCTCTGCGAGGGCATGAGCCGGCACCGCGGCCGTCCGGTGGAGTTCCGCATGGCGGCCTTCCCGCAGGGGACGGCCAGCGGCCTCTGGCTCGACATGGCGGACCGCGATCTGGTGGTCATCGAGGAACGCACCGCGCCCGACCACCAGCTGGTGATCCTGGGCCACGAGCTGTGGCACATGAAGGCCGGCCACTGCAGCCACCACGTCGACGGCGCCGCCGTCGCCGCCCGGCTCCTGGCCGACGGCGCCGACCTCGGCGAGACGGTCCGCAGCGTCGCGGCGCGCACCCGTGCCGATGTCCAGGAGGAGACGGACGCCGAAACCTTCGGGCTCCTGCTGGGCAGCAGGTGCCGCACCTGGCTCGCCGGCTCCTCCGGCCTGCGGCCCCCGGCCCAGCGCGACGAGCTCGCGGGCCGCATCGAAACCTCCCTCGGCTACCGGGGGCACAGGAACGACCGTTGAACGGACAGGACTACTACATCCCGGCAGCCGCGATGGCGGTCTCCCTCGTCTGCAAACTGCCGGCCCTGCGCGCGCACTGGCGCGATCCGCTCCTGAGGTCCGTCTGCGCACTGCTGGTCCTGGCCACGGCGGTGTTCACCTTCGCCGCCCCGCCCACCATCGAAGCCGTCAACCGCTGGACCGGGATCCCCAATTTCTCCGCCCCGCTGGTGTACTGCCTGATGACGGCCTTCAGCGCCTCGTGCCTGGTGCTGATGTTCAACTGGCGCGGCGGTCCGCAGCGGGAGATCCGGCGCACCTCGGCGCGCCTGATCACGGGTTACTCCGTCGTGGTCGTGGCGATCGTGGTGTTCTTCCTCCTCGGCGAGGCGTCCGTCGAGCGGCTGCGCGACTTCGACACGTACTACGCCAACACCCCGTACGTCCGCCTGATGATCGTCTCCTACCTCCTGGCGCACAGCGTGGCCGCCGCGACGATGGTCGTCATGTGCTGGCGCTGGTCGGTCCGGGTCCACGGCTGGCTGCGGGCCGGGCTGGTGATCATCGTGTCGGGGTACTCCATCAGCCTCACCTACGACGCCACCAAGCTGTCCGCGGTCTGCGCCCGCTGGCTCGGTCACGACCTGGACTTCCTGAGCACCTACGTGGCCCCGCCACTGGCCTCCGCCGCGGCGCTGGTCAGCGCGGTGGGCTTCGTGCTGCCGCTGGTCTGCCAGCGGGTGTCGGACAGCTGGCAGACCTGGACCACGTACCGGCGCCTGGGCGCGCTGTGGCGCGAGGTGAGCAGCACCGCCCCCAGCGGCAGCCCCTGCGTGCGGATGTCCTGGTGGTCCCCGGCCGAGATCCGGGTGATCCAGCGGGAGTCCGACATCCACGACGGGTTCCTGCGGCTCGGTCCCTGCTTCGACCGCCGCGACCGCGACTCCGCCTACGAGCGGGCCCGCGCGGCCGGCGCGGACGAGGAGACCGCCCGCGCCGTCGCGGACGCGGCGATGGTGGCGGCCGCCGTACGGACGAGTTCCGCCGCCCCCGAGGGGACGGCGGACGGCGGGACGGACGGGGAGCGGGTGCTGGTGACGGCCGACGGTCCGCGCGACCTCGTCCGCATCTCCGACGCCCTGCGGCACTCCCCGCTGGTGGCCGCGGCCCGGCACCGGGCGGCCCCGGCCGGGGGCTGACCCCGGCCGGAGCCGTGCGGTGCCGGGCCGCGGCCCTCGGCGCGGGAGCCTCAGCGGGAGGCGGTCACCGTGACGGCCGGGAACAGGTCCTGGAAGGGCCCGGCGGAATCGGTCCCGTCCCGCCCGTACGGGGCGTCGAAGCTCCAGACCATGAAGAGCAGGAACACGATCAGCGCGCTGAAGAGGCCCGCCAGCAGCAGCTCCCGGCCGGAGCGCCGGATCTGCAGGGTGAAGATCAGCCCGATGGTGACGAGGCCGCCGACCACCAGCCCGACCCAGACCACGCTCGGCAGGGTGGACTCGTCGCTCTGGGTGCGCGAGTGGCGGGCGTCGTCGGCGGCCGCGATGTGGTCGAGCAGCGGCTGGTAGGCCTGCGCCTGGAGCTCATTGGCGGGGCTCTGGTGGGTGACGTCGCCGCGCAGCTTCCCGAGCAGTTGCGCCCCCTCGTCGGAGGCGCCCTGCCCGGAGACCAGCCGCGGCCAGTCCACGTTGACCGTGTGGGAGACGTACGCGTCCACCTCGCCGCGGATCCGGTCGCGGACGGGCGCCGGGTAGACGTCGGCGCGCTGGGTGACCTCGTAGAGGGACTGCGCCTCGCGGCGCACGCTGTCCTCCGCCCCGCCGCGCGCCTCCCAGACCCCCGCGATGGCCAGACCCAGGACGATCGCGTAGACCACGCCGACCATCATCGTCATGTACTCGATGACGTCAGGGGTTTCGCTGGTGTCCTCGTCGGCCGCGACCCGGCGGTGCCGGATCGAGGTGATGGCGAGGACGACGGCGCAGACGAGCGCCATGGCGATGGCCAGGACCAGCCATTCGGACACGAGAAATCTCCCGTTCGTGGGTGCGTGGGTGCATGAGGTGCGTCAGCCGCGGCTCTTGGAGCGGGGGCGCAGCGCGGCGGCCGCGAGCACGGCCGGGGTGGTGACCACCACCATGAGCATCATCGTGCTCAGGCCGTTCGGGCCGCGCCGCGCCAGGGCCGCGGAACGGTACGGGCGCACGTGGAAGGCGCGCGCGGGCGCGGCGGCCCTCACCGCGGGCGGGGCGGGGGCCGCCGCGGGGACCGGC
>NZ_JBGWAB010000170.1:0-14806 GCF_041862025.1 Streptomyces sp. AB3(2024) | reverse complement strand
CGTGTGCTCTTCCGATCTTCGGGGCCCGCGCCGAAGTACGTCCGCCCGGCCGGGACGGGCGCCGGGGCCGCCGGTTCGGGGCGCAGCCCGTCGGCGGCCTGGAGCGCGGCGACGGGGTCCACGGTGCCGTGGCCGCGGGAGTCGTCGCGGCCACCGGCCGGGCGGTCGGTGGCGGTGTCCTCCAGCAGCTTCTTGATCTGCGCCGGGGAGAGGCCGGGGTGGGCCGCCTTGACCAGGGCGACGGCGCCGGAGACGAAGGCGGCGGCCGCGCTGGTGCCCCAGCCCTCGTAGTAGGCCCGGTCGGGGTCGGCGATGACCACGTCGACGCCCGGGGCGCTGACGTCGGCGTACCAGTGGCGGGTGGAGAAGGGCGCCTTGCGGCCCTGGCGGTCGACGGCGGCGACGGCGATCACCCCGGGGTAGGCGGCGGGGTAGGAGGTGTGGTCGCCGCGTTCGCCGCCGTTGCCCGAGGAGGCGACGACGACCACGCCCCTGCCGAGGGCGTACTGGACGGCCTCGTCCTCCGCGGGCTCGTGGTGGGCGGTGTCGCTGTCGTCCCCGAGCGACAGGTTGATCACGTCGGCGCCGTGGTCGGCGGCCCAGCGGATGCCTTCGGCGAGGGCGCCGGACTTGCTGTCGCGGGCCTGTTCGCGGCCCGGGTCGCCCTCTTCCAGGATCACGCGGACCGGGAGGATCCGTGCGTGGGGGGCGATCCCGAGGACGCCCCGGGAGCGGTCGGGACCATGGCCGCGGCCGGCGATGATGCTCGCCATCGCGGTGCCGTGCCGGGCCCAGGCGCGGTCGCCGCGGGCGGCGCCCATGCCGACGAGGTCGGTGCCGTCGAGGACCTGGCCGGCGAGGTCGGGGTGGGTGGCGTCGACACCGGTGTCGAGGACGGCCACGGTGACCCCGTCGCCCTGGGTGGTGCCCCAGGCCTCCTCGGCGCGCAGGGCCAGCAGGCCCCACTGGCGGTCGCGGATGGTGTCGGCGGCGGCCGGGGGCGCGGCGACCGCGGTGAACAGGGCGGCCAGGGCGATGCCGCTGGTGACGGTGGCGGTGGCGGCTCGGCGGGTGGAGGTCATCGGCGGGGCTCCGGGCGCGGGGTGGCCGTGGGGGCGGGCGGGGCCGCGAGCGCGCCCAGGGCGTGGCCGACCCGGTCGGCCACGGCCTGGGCCGCGTGGCCCAGGCCCGCTTCGGCGACCGTTCCGGTGGCGCCCTGGCGGACCGCGTCGGCGGCCGGGACCGGTACGTCCATGGTGCGGCCGTCGGCGAAGGCGGAGACCGCGTAGACCACGGCCGGGGCCCGGTCGGTGACGGTCACCGTCCAGGCGGCTCGGCGGGAGTCGGCGTACGCGTAGGCGGGCGGGACGGGCAGACGGTCCCGCAGGCCGGCCATCGCGGTGGCGTCGGCGGGGGTGAAGACCAGGCCCACGGTGACCAGGGAGCTGCGGGTGGTGTCGGTGTAGGTGGCGCGGAGCACGCGGGTGCAGCCGGCCGCGGCGAGCGCTGCGCGCCACTCGGGGGTGAGGGCGGCGGCGCAGTCGGCGTCGGGTGCCAGTGCGATCCGGGTCCAGCTGCGGTCGGCGCCGCCGGGGCCGGTGTCGCGGCCGTCGAGCACGGGCGGCAGCAGGCTGTCCACGGGGGCCGAGTGCCAGAGCGAGGCGGCCTTGCGGTAGGCGGCGTCGGGGGGCAACGGGCGGTGCGCGGCGCGGTGTTCGCTCCAGGCGGTGGTGGCCGCGCCGGCGAGGAGGCCGGTGCCGAGGAGGGCGCTGAGGGTGGCGGCGAGGATCCGGCCGGGGTGGCGGCGGGGGGCCGGGGGCGGGGGCGGTCCGTGCTCGCCCAGGACCTCGGTCCCTGGTGTCGACGTGGTCATCCGGCGGCTCCGCCCCCCGTTCCGTACGGCTGCCTGCCCGTACTCTACGGGGCCGTTGCCGTTGCCCTGGCCGGGCGGGGTCGGGGGTGGCCGGGGTCGGGGCCGGGGTGGGGTGTCGTCCGGGACTGCATGATTTATGGCGCCCTGTCCCGAGCTGCGTTGGTGCTGGGCACCGCGCGCCAACAAATCACGTTTTACGTCCCGGCCAACACCCCACCCCGTCCCCGCCCCCGGCCGCTTCGTCGCTGCCTCGGATGCGTTGCCTGGGCGCAGCCAAACCCAGCCTTCACGGCCCAACCAAGCCTCACAGCCGAACTCACCCTCGCAGCCAAACTCAGCCCCGCCGGCGATTGAGGCGCGGGGGCTGGGCGGAGCCCCGGGGGGCCGCGTACCCCTACCCACCGGTACACCGGTCTGGCAAGCTGCCGCCCATGACTTCCGACCGGGCTCGGTACGACCGGGCGACCGCGCATCTCGACGCGCCCCTGGCCATCGTGGACCTCGACGCCTTCGACGCCAACGCCGACGACCTCGTGCGGCGGGCGGGCGGCAAGCCGGTGCGGGTGGCCAGCAAGTCGGTGCGGTGCCGGGCGCTGCTCGAACGGGTGCTGGAGCGGCCCGGGTTCGCCGGGATCATGTCGTACACGCTCGCCGAGTCGCTGTGGCTGGCCCGGTCCGGGTTCGAGGACGTGCTGCTCGCCTATCCGTCGGCGGACCGGGCGGGTTTCGGGGAGCTGGCGCACGACGCGAAGCTGGCGGCGGCCGTCACGGTGATGGTGGACGATCCCGCGCAGCTGGACCTGATCCAGGGGGCGCGGGGCGGGGGCGCGGAGGAGATCCGGGTCTGCCTGGAGCTGGACACGGCCCTGCACCTGTTCGGGGGCCGGGTACGGGTGGGCGCGCGGCGCTCGCCGCTGCGGGAGCCCGGGGAGCTGGCCGCGCTGGCGCGGGCGGTGCAGGAGCGGCCCGGGTTCCGGGTGGTGGGGCTGATGGGCTACGAGGGCCACATCGCCGGGGTCGGGGACGCCCTGACCGGCCGGCCGCTGCGCTCGCGGGTGATCCGGCTGATGCAGGCGACGGCCCGCCGGGAGCTGGCCGAGCGCCGGGCCGAGGCGGTTCGGGCGGTGCGGGCGGTGGTGCCGGACCTGGAGTTCGTCAACGGCGGCGGCACCGGCAGCGTGGCCGAGACGGCGGCCGAGGACGCGGTGACGGAGATCGCCGCCGGGTCGGGGCTGTACGTGCCGCGGCTGTTCGACAACTACACCTCGTTCCGCGGGCGGCCCGCGGCGCTGTTCGCCCAGCCGGTGGTGCGCAGGCCCGGGGTGGGTGTGGTGACCGTGCTGGGCGGGGGCTATCCGGCCTCGGGCGCGGCGGGCGCCGACCGGCTGCCGGTGCCGTACCTGCCCGCGGGGCTGCGCTACGACCCCCAGGAGGGGGCGGGCGAGGTGCAGACGCCGCTGCTGGGGAGCGCGGCCGACGATCTGCTGATCGGCGACCGGGTGTGGTTCCGGCACGCGAAGGCCGGTGAACTGTGCGAGCGCTTCGAGACGTTGCATCTGGTCGAGGGTGACCGGGTGACGGCCACCGCCCCGACGTACCGGGGCGAGGGCCGCACGTTCCTCTAGGCCCTGTATTGAGTCGTGATCGGTATGTCGGATCTGCCCTCGCCGCGAGGGCAGATCCGGTAGTCCGGTACTGATGACGCGTGCGCAACTGACGGACGGCGAGTGGGGACGTCGGTGATGCCGGCCCCTGGCGGTGATCCTGACCGCCGGGCAGGCCGCGGACTGCCCGCAGTTCGTCCCTGTCCTCAAGAAGGTACGGGTCAGCGGGCCCGTCGGCCGTCCCCGGAGTACGCATGACGACGATGAGCCAAGGCCGCCAGGACGGCACCGACCGCCGACGCCAGCGGGTGGCCGGTGCCCTCGAGACGGCGGCCCGGAACGGCTCGCCCATCAGCGTCTCCGGCATCGCCCAGCAGGCCGGGTGGACCGCACGTTCCCTTACCGCCACCGCGACCCGCTGGCGCTGGTCCATGCCGCCGAACACAAACCCGCCGCGCAGGACCCGGCGGGCGCCACCCCCGTCAGCCGGGCCTCGCTCCAGGCCGACCTCGCCAACGCGCAGGCACGCAACACCCGGCTCGCCGCCCGCGTCCCCGCTCTCTCCGTCCGTGCGCCACCACGTCAACGTGCTCGGCCGGTACTCCTTCCAGCTGCCGGCGCTGCCCGGCGGCCTGCGGCCCCTGCGCGATCCGGACACCGCGGAGCAGCCGTCGTCACGTCCTCGGTGGCGCGGGCGCCGGTCACCGGCCCGCAGAGGGGGCCGGCCCGTCACGACCCGTCACGGCGCTTGGGACCTCAGGAACGCGGGTCGATCCCGAAGGAGAGGCCATCTCCGGGCTCCCGGAGGGTGACCTGATCGGGAACATCCTCAAACAGGACAAGCAGCACGTCGGGGCCAGCGTGCGACGGCCGGGGTGACCTCTCGGGTGCGGACACCGGGTCGGGCGTGTGGAGGTGCACCACGCCATTCGACCAGGCGAATCGGGCCGTGTGTGTCGCGCCGAAACTGTTCACATCACCAATCGTCGTCACACCATCACTCCCAGGTGCGGCGTCGGCGGTCCGTCAAGCCAGGCAATGGCGTCGCTTGCACGGACCGACGACTTTGTCGATCCCTCCTGGGATCGACCGCGCTTCGGGCCGAGCCGCTCCGAGGCGGGCCGCCGCGTCCCTCGGTCCCGCAAGAGCTGCGGGACACCAAACATCGATTTACCGCCTCATTTACTTATAGAACGGAAATTCGCTGCTTTTTCAGCTCCTTCCGCCGCCCATGATGGCAGTGACCAGTGCAGCAACGAAGGGGGTCTCATGGCTGATTGGGTGAAGGTCGCGGGCAGCCTCAAGGCGATCTCGGCAGGGTCCAGGACGACGGTGTGGGGGGTGAACGCGGCGAACGCCGTCTACCGGTACACCAACTTTGACGGCAATCCCTGGATCAGCATCCCCGGGGGCCTGAGCGACATCGGCGCCGCGGCGGACGGCACGGTGTGGGGGGTCAACAGCGGCGACCAGATCTACCGGTACCACGGGGACCAGGACGCCTCGAACCCGTGGAAGGGCATCCCCGGCAGCCTGGTCCGCATCGACGCGGGCTCCCGCACGAGCGTATGGGGGGTGGACTCCGCCGGCGCCGTCTACCGGTACACCAACTACGACGCCAACCCCTGGGTGAAGGTCCCCGGGGGTCTGAGCGACATCGGCGCCGGCGCGGACGGCACGGTGTGGGGGGTCAACAGCAGCAACCAGGTCTACCGGTACACCGGGGACCAGGACGCCTCGAACCCGTGGGTGGGCGTCCCCGGCAGCCTCAAGCGCATCGCGGTGGGCTCCCGGACGAACGTGTGGGGCGTCGACCCCGCCGGCAGCATCTACCGGTACACCAACAACGACGCCGGCGGCACCAACCCGTGGATCAAGATCCCCGGCACCGCCACCGACATCGCCGCCGCCGCCGACGGCAACGCCTGGCACGTCAACAGCGCCGGCGACATCTACCGTTACACCGGCGACCAGCCCAGCTGACCCCTGCCCCGCCGGACCGTGCGGGCTCCCGGCCGAGATGGCCGGGGCCCGCAGAGTGCGGCTGCCAGGGCTGAGGATGTATCCCCAGGATGGCGCTGTCGCTCGATTCGACGATGGCGCCACACCTGTTGTGTCCAGCAGCGTCGGTCGCACCGGCGCCGAGCTGCACTGGGTCGACGAACTCCGCCTCACGCCAAGCCACTTGACCCGGAGAACTCCTCGCCCTTGATCACGACCGACTACGCGCCCTAGTTCTGGAAGACGCTGTCCGTCTGGTCGGGGATGACGCTCGTGTCGCCCCGGCGGACGGGTCCGGCCGTGCCGTCGTGGTCGACGTAGCCGGTGGTGGAGCACGGGTAGGGGCTGGTCTTCTGCTTCTTGGGCTCGATGAACATCGGGTTCACGATCCACTTGCCGTCGCTGTTGTCGTACGCGCGGCACATCAGCTCGTTCTTGTTGCGGTTGACGACCAGGCGCAGGGCGGTCGCGTCGCGCAGGAAGGAGATGTCGGTGTCGGAGTCGCCGGCGGCGAAGACCTGTCGGCGGGAGGCGGGCTGGACCTTCTCGGCGGCCGGGCCGCGTACGCCGAAGACCTCCTTGTTGATCCAGCAGCGCTTGCCGTCGATGTAGGTGATCATCGTGTCGGCGCCGTCCTTGACGGAGCCGCAGCCCTGGAGGTGGGCGGTCAGCTTGCCATCGCGGGTGGTGTTGCGGATGCCGATGACGTGGTCGGCCTTGACGCCGACCCCCTGGGCCCAGACCTCGACGACGGGCTGTGGGGAGGCGGAGCTGATCCACACGTCGAAGCCGGCCTTCTGGAGGCCCTTGATGAGGTCCTGCTGCTGGTCGTAGTAGCGGACCCAGCCGGTGGCGGTGGTGGTGCCGACCTGCTGCTTGGTGCCGACGGGCGCGGCGAGGTTCTCGGTGCGGGCGGCGGCGGCGAAGCCGCGGACCTCGCTCGCGGTCCAGCCCTGCGTCAGCTGCGGCAGCCAGGCGTAGGCGGGTTCGATCGTGCGGTGGTCCCAGCCGGCGAAGGCGGCGGCGCCGGCGCGGGTGGCGGCGGTGCCGTAGACGGCGTTCAGTTCGTCGGCGCAGGGCGCGCCCGCGGGGGTGCCGGTGGGGAGCGGGGCGCCGGGGCGGGCGAGGGGGCCGCAGGCGGTGGCCAGGGCCTGGGCGGCGGCCGGGGTGAGGTAGCGGCTGGTGGTGGTCCAGTCGCCGCCGGCGGGCTGGCGGATCTTTCCGTTGCGCAGCAGCCAGAACATGGTGGCGTCGCCGACGTCGTTCTTGACGACGGTGTTGTCCCAGTCGAAGACGGCGACGGGCTTCTCGCGGCCGGGGCGGTACGGGTTGCAGCTGCCGTACCGGTCGATGAGCTGCTGGAGGCGGGCCTGGTTGTCGCCGTACCAGCCGGCCGCGAGCTTCGGGGTGGTGCAGTGCGCGCCGGGCCGGGCGGCCTGGGCGGCGGGGGCGGCCGCGACGAGGGTGCCGGCTGCCATCGCGGCGGCGACGACGGCTGCGGCCTGGAGGCGCCGGGTGGGGCTGAGTCGGGTCACTGGGATGGTCGCTCCTGATTCCGATGAAGATCGTCGGGGACGGTAGAGCACGACAGCCGGGCGTCGTGCGACGCCCGGCTGTCGTGGGGGTGGTGCGGAGGTGAACGTTTAGAGAGGAGTCACGTACGCGCCGGAGATGCCGCCGTCGACGAGGAAGTCGGTGGCGTTGATGAAGGAGGAGTCGTCGCTGGCGAGGAAGGCCACGGCGGCGGCGATCTCGGTGGGCTCCGCGAACCGGCCGAGGGGGATGTGCACGAGGCGGCGGGCGGCCCGCTCGGGGTCCTTGGCGAACAGTTCCTGGAGCAGGGGGGTGTTGACCGGCCCCGGGCACAGGGCGTTGACGCGGATGCCCTCGCGGGCGAACTGGACGCCGAGTTCGCGGGACATGGCCAGGACTCCGCCCTTGGAGGCGGTGTAGGAGATCTGGGAGGTGGCCGCGCCCATGATGGCCACGAAGGAGGCGGTGTTGATGATGGAGCCGCGGCCCTGGCGCTGCATGTAGGGCAGGGCGGCCTTGCAGCACAGGTAGACGGAGGTGAGGTTGACGTCCTGGACGCGGCGCCAGGCGTCGAGCCCGGTGGTGAGGATGGAGTCGTCGTCCGGGGGCGAGATGCCCGCGTTGTTGAAGGCGATGTCGACGGATCCGTAGGTGTCGAAGGCGGTCTTGAAGAGGGCCTCGACCTGCTCCTGGTCGGTGACGTCCACCTGGACGAAGGTGCCGCCGACCTCCTCGGCGGCGGCCTTGCCGGCGGCCGGGTCGATGTCGGCGCAGACGACGTTGGCCCCTTCGGAGGCCAGGCGGCGGGCGGTGGCGAGGCCGATGCCGCTGCCGGCTCCGGTGATGACGGCGGTGCGGCCGACGAGGCGGCGGCAGATGATCTCTTCGTTCGACATGCTGGTCAGGCCTCCGTGCTGATGAAGACGTTCTTGGTCTCGGTGAAAGCGGTGAGGGCGTCCGGTCCGAGCTCGCGGCCGAGCCCGGACTGCTTGTAGCCGCCGAAGGGGGTCCAGTAGCGGACGCTGGAGTGGGAGTTGACGGAGAGGTTGCCGGCCTGGACCGCGCGGGAGACGCGCAGGGCCCGGCCGAGGTCGCGGGTCCAGAGGGAGCCGGAGAGGCCGTACTCGGTCGCGTTGGCCAGGCGTACGGCGTCCTCCTCGTCCTCGAAGGGCAGGACGACGGCGACCGGCCCGAAGACCTCCTCGACGGCGACGGGCGCGGTGGGGGCGGCGCCGGTGACGAGGGTGGGCGGGTACCAGAAGCCGGGGCCTTCGGGGGCCTTGCCCTTCAGGGTGGTGAGGTCGTCGGTGACGTACGCGCGCACGCGCTCCAGCTGGCTGCGGGAGATGAGCGGGCCCATCTGGGTCTTCTCGTCCAGTGGGTCGCCGACGACGATGGACTCGATGGTGGGGGCGACGAGTTCGAGGAAGCGATCGTAGACGCCGCGCTGCACCAGAATCCGGGTGCGGGCGCAGCAGTCCTGGCCGGTGTTGTCGAGGTAGGCCATGGGGGCCGCGGCCGCGGCCGCCTCGATGTCGGCGTCGGCGAAGACGATGTTGGGGCTCTTGCCGCCGAGTTCGAGGGTGACCCGCTTCACCCGGTCGGCGCACTTGGACATGATCTGCTTGCCGACGCGGGTGGAGCCGGTGAAGACGATCTTCGCGACTCCGGGGTGCTCGACCAGGGCGTCCCCGGCGACCGCTCCGTGACCGGGGAGCACCTGGAAGAGGTGCTCGGGGATCCCGGCTTCGAGGGCGAGTTCGGCGAGGCGCAGGGCCGTGAGCGGGGTGGTCTCGGCGGGCTTGAGGATGACGGCGTTGCCCGCGGCGAGGGCGGGGGCCAGGCCCCAGGCGGCGATCGGCATGGGGAAGTTCCAGGGGGCGATCACGCCGATGACGCCGAGGGGTTCGAGGAAGGTGACGTCGATGCCGCCCGCGACGGGGATCTGCCGGCCGGAGAGGCGTTCGACTCCCCCCGCGGCGAATTCCAGCAGGTCGCGTACGTTGCCGGCTTCCCAGCGGGCGTTGCCGATGGTGTGTCCGGCCTCGCGGACCTCCAGCTGCGCCAGTTCCTCCAGGTGTCCGTCGACGGCCGCGGCGAAGCGGCGCAGAAGTCTGGCCCGGTCGGCGGGGGCGAGTGCCGCCCATCCCCGCTGGGCCGTGGCGGCCCGCCCGACGGCCGCGTCGATGTCGTCCCGTGTGGCGGCCGGGACGGTGGCGACGAGTTCCTCGGTGGCCGGGTTCAGGACTTCCAACACGTCGGACAACGTGGTGCCTCTCTGGTGTGCGGTGCGGTGCGGTGCGGTGGACGTGGGTTCTACAGGCGTTCGAAGGAGCGGCGCAGTTCCCAGTCGGTGACGGCGGAGTCGTAGGCGTCGAGTTCGACGCGGGCCATGTTGCGGTAGTGGGCGACGACTTCGGGGCCGAAGGCCGCCTTGGCGATCTCGCTGTTCTCCCAGAGCTCCGCGGCCTCGCGCAGGGTGGCCGGGACGTGGGCGTAGTCGGCGGTGTAGGCGTTGCCGGCGCAGGCGTCGGGGAGTTCCAGGCGGTTCTCGATGCCGTAGAGGCCGGCCGCGACCAGGCCGGCGACGGCGAGGTAGGGGTTGACGTCGCCGCCGGGGAGGCGGTTCTCGAAGCGGGTGGAGCGGCCGTGGCCGACCACGCGCAGGGCGCAGGTGCGGTTGTCGAAGCCCCAGGCGACGGCGGTCGGGGCGAAGGATCCGGGGCGGAAACGCTTGTACGAGTTGATGTTGGGGGCGTAGAGAAGGGAGAAGTCGCGCAGGGCGGCGAGCTGGCCGGCCAGGAAGTGCCGCATCACGGGAGACATGCCGTCCGGGCCGTCACCGGCCATGGCGTTGTTGCCGTCGGCGTCACCGAGTGAGAGGTGGATGTGACAGGAGTTGCCCTCGCGCTCGTCGTACTTGGCCATGAAGGTGAGCGAGACGCCCTCCTGGGCGGCGATCTCCTTGGCGCCGGTCTTGTAGACGGCGTGCTGGTCGCAGGTGGTGAGCGCCTCGTCGTAGCGGAAGGCGATCTCGTGCTGCCCGAGGTTGCACTCGCCCTTGGCGGACTCCACGACCAGTCCGGCGGCCTGCATCTCGTTGCGGATGCGGCGCAGCAGGGGTTCGACGCGGCCGGTGCCGAGGACGGAGTAGTCGATGTTGTACTGGTTGGCCGGGGTCAGGCCGCGGTAGTTGGAGTTCCAGGCCGCCTCGTAGGTGTCCTGGAAGACCATGAACTCCAGCTCGGTGCCGACCATCGCCCTGTAGCCGTGCTCGGCGAGGCGTTCCAGCTGGCGCCGCAGGATCTGGCGGGGGGCGGCGACGACGGGCGAGCCGTCGTTCCACGCGAGGTCGGCGAGGACGAAGGCGCTGCCGGGGTTCCAGGGGATGCGGCGCAGGGTGGCGAGGTCGGGGTGCATGGCGAAGTCGCCGTAGCCGCGGTCCCAGGAGGACATCTCGTAGCCGTCGACGGTGTTCATGTCGGTGTCGACGGCGAGGAGGTAGTTGCAGCCCTCGGTGCCGTGGGCGAGGACCTCGTCGAGGAAGAACTGTGCGGCGAACCGCTTGCCCTGGAGGCGTCCCTGCATGTCGGGGAAGGCCAGGACGACGGTGTCGATCTCACCGCTCGCTACGAGGGCGCGGAGCTCCTCGGGGGCGAGCGGGGGCTTGCGGTCTACCACTGGAATCTCTCCTTCGGTGAGCCGAGGGGGCCTAAGGTATTGAATAGAACCATTGCTTGGGAAGGGGAGGAGCCGAGATGACCGACACGGCGGGTGAGGGTGGCGCGATCGCGCGGCTGAATCCCGTACTGCGACAGGTGCGGGCGGGCAACGGTTTCGAGGAGGCCCTGGAGCAGATCCTCCAGGTGGTCCGGCTGGGTCTGGTGCCGGGCGGGGAACGGCTGCCGCCCGAGCGGGAGCTGGCGGAGCGCATGGGGATCAGCCGGGTGACCCTGCGCGAGGTGCTCAAGGTGCTCCAGGACCAGGGCCTGGTGGAGGCCCGGCGCGGCCGGTACGGCGGAACGTTCGTGCTGTCCCGGCCCGACACCCCGGCCGGCGGGGCCGAGGAGGAGCTGCGGCGCCGGGTGGCGGGGGTCGACATCGAGGACGTCCTGCGCTTCCGCGAGGTGCTGGAGGTGGGCGCGGCCGGACTGTGCGCCGCGCACGGGCTGACCGAGGAGGGCACCGAACGGCTGCTGCGCGCGCTCACCGCCACCCATGACGCGCCGCTGCCCGACTACCGCCGCCAGGACACCCTCTTCCACCTCACCCTGAGCGAACTCGCCGGCTCCGCCTCCCTGACGGCCCAGTACGCGGCCGTCCGGGCGACCGTGAACGACCTGCTCGACTGCATCCCGCTGCTGGTGCGCAACCTCGAACACTCGCAGCAGCAGCACACGGCCCTGGTGGAGGCGGTGCTGGAGCGGGACGCCGAGGGGGCGCGGGCGGTGATGCGCGAGCACTGCTGCGGGACGGCGGCCCTGCTGCGCGGCTTCCTGGCCTGACGCGGCGCGATCGGGCCCGATCGGTGGGGCGGGAGAGGTTTTCGTAACCCCTGTTTAACGCACGGGTCTTGCGCCCGCCACACCCAGGACGCAAAGGTACGCCTCACAACCATTGCATTGCCCTAGGCAGGAGCGCACATGGCCGACGACACCGCACCCGTATCCGCACCACCCTCCCCGGGGGACGCGGACGCCGAGTACCTCCAGCGCCGCACGCTGCGCCGCGGCAGCGCCGGCTGGCTGCTGCTGACCGGCCTCGGCGTCGCCTACGTGGTCTCCGGGGACTACTCCGGCTGGAACGTGGGCCTGGCCAAGGGCGGCTTCGGCGGCCTGGCCATCGCCACCGTGCTCATGGGCGCCATGTACGCCTGCCTGGTCTTCTCCCTCGCCGAGCTGTCGACCATCCTGCCCACGGCGGGCGGCGGCTACGGCTTCGCCCGCCGCGCGCTGGGACCCTGGGGCGGGTTCCTGACGGGCACGGCCATCCTCATCGAGTACATCCTGGCCCCCGCCGCCATCGTCATCTTCATCGGCGACTACGTCGAATCCCTGGGCCTGTTCGGGCTCACCTCCAGCTGGCCCGTCTACCTCGGCTGTTTCGTGATCTTCATCGGCGTGCACCTGTGGGGCGTCGGCGAAGCCCTGCGCTTCAGTCTCGTCGTCACCGCCATAGCGGTGGCCGCGCTGCTGATCTTCGCGTTCGGGGCGCTCTCGGACTTCGACGCCGGCGCGCTGGACAACATCCCGGCCGACCCGCAGGCCTTCGGCTCCGGCTCCTGGCTGCCCTTCGGCGTCCTCGGCATCTGGGCCGCGTTCCCCTTCGGCATGTGGTTCTTCCTCGGTGTCGAGGGCGTCCCGCTGGCCGCCGAGGAGGCCAAGGACCCGGTCCGGTCCATGCCGAAGGCCCTGTCCATCTCCATGGGCATCCTCGCCCTGCTCGCCCTGATCACCTTCTTCGCCGCCACCGGCGCCCAGGGCGCCGACGCGGTCAAGGCCGCCGGGAACCCGCTCGTCGTGGCGCTGGAAGGCGACGGCGGGCCCACCGCCCTCAGCCGCTTCGTCAACTACGCCGGTCTCGCGGGGCTGGTCGCCTCCTTCTTCTCCCTCATCTACGCCGGCTCCCGCCAGTTGTTCGCCCTCTCCCGGGCCGGCTACCTGCCGCGCTTCCTCTCCCTCACCTCGAAGCGCAAGGCCCCCTACCTCGGCCTGGTCATTCCGGGCGCGATCGGCTTCGCCCTGGCGGCGGCCACCGGCAACGGCGCGCGGATGCTGAACATCGCCGTCTTCGGCGCGACCATCTCCTACGCCCTGATGGCCCTCTCCCACATCGTGCTGCGCCGCCGCGAGCCCGGCCTGGAGCGGCCCTACCGCACGCCCGGCGGGGTGCTGACCTCCTCCGTCGCCTTCGTCCTCGCCCTGTCGGCCCTGGTCGCCACCTTCCTGGTCGACAAGGACGCCGCGTTCATCGCGCTCGGCGTGTACGCCGTCGCCCTCGCGTACTTCGCCTTCTACAGCCGCCACCACCTCGTCGCCTCTGCTCCGGAGGAGGAGTTCGCCGCGCTGGCCGAAGCCGAGGCGGAGTTGACCCGCGACTGAAATCCTGATCCCCGCACCGCTGTCCAGCACCACCCTGGAGGTATCACCGTGCCCAGGCCGCTCATCGGCATCAGCACCTACGTGGAGGCGTCCACCCGCTACGGCGTGTGGGACCTGCCCACGTCCCTCGTCCCGTCCGGGTACTACGAGCTCGTCCAGGCGGCGGGCGGCGCGGCCGTCCTGCTGCCGCCGGACGAACCGGAGCGCGCGGCGGAGGTGCTGGGCCGGCTCGACGGCCTGATCATCTCCGGCGGCCCGGACGTGGACCCCGTCCGCTACGGGGCCGTGCGCGACCCCCGTACGGGCGCCCCCGCGACCGTGCGCGACGAGTGGGAGCTGGCGCTGATCGGGGCGGCCCTCGAAGCGGACCTTCCGCTGCTGGGCATCTGCCGGGGCATGCAGGCCCTCAACGTGGCGCTGGGCGGGACGCTCGTCCAGCACATCGACGGGCACGTCGACACCCCGGGCGTCACCTCCTGGCACCCGGTCCGGCCGGTCGCGGGCACCCGGTACGCGGAACTGGTCCCGGAGGTGGCGGAGGTGCCGACCTACCACCACCAGGCCGTGGAGCACCTCGGGCGCGGCCTGGTCGTCTCGGCGTACGCGCAGGACGGCACGGTGGAGGCCATCGAGGACCCCGACCGCTCGAAGTGGGTCGTCGGCGTCCAGTGGCACCCGGAGCGGGACAAGGACACCCGGGTGATGGCGGACCTGATCGAGGCCGCCTCCGCCCGCCGGGCGGTCCCGGTCGCCCGTCAGGCGGTCCCGGTCTCCTGAGGACCGGCCCGCGACCGGGCCCCGGCACCTTCTCCCCGGCGCCGGGGCCCTTTCATGTCCTCAGCTCGAACCACACCGCCTTCCCGATCCCGCACTCGCGCGGCCGGGCACCCCACGCCGTGGCCAGCGCCGCGACGATGGCCAGCCCGCGCCCGGTCTCGTCCGCCGCGTCGGCCGTACGGGGCACCGGCAGGGCCCGGTTCGCGTCCAGCACCTCCACCCGCAGCAGCCCCTCCGCGTACTCGGCCCGCACCCACACCTCGCGCCCCACGGGCACCCGGGCGTGGGTGCAGGCGTTCGTCATCAGCTCGCTGAGCAGGAGCACCGCCGTCTCCACCGACCCCTCGGGCAGCTGCCACCGCCGGGCCCGTTCGGCGAACAGCGCCCGCGCCAGGCGGACGCTGCGCGGGCTGCGGACGAAACGGCACTCCATGACCTGATCCATGGCCCGCACCCTCCCGCCCCCGCGTCCGCCCCGGCGAGGAACGGCCCGGGGGGCGGCAGGCGTTGTACCCCGCCGGTACCCGGCCCCGGGGTCCCGAATGGCCGGGGTCCCGCCGGGCGGGCACGCTGGAACCATGCGGACCGAGGCGTACGGCACGGCCTCCGGCCCGGTGTCCGGGTTCCTGGAGAACCCGGTCGTCGGGATGGCACCGTGGATCGTCTTCTCGCTGCTGGTCGGCCCGGGACGGTTCGAGATCTCGGCCGGGATCGCCCTGGCCTCGGCCGTGACCCTCGTCGTGCTGGGGCGGGTCCTGCACCGGGGCAGCTCGTGGAAGCTGCTTGAAGTGGCCGACGTGGTGTTCGGGTCTGATGCAGGTTCGGGTGACAGGTTGAGTCACGCGGCCTGGAGGGCCGGTGTGGTCATGACGGTCTCGAATTCGACGGGGGTCAGTCGGCCGAGGGCAGCTTGCCGG
>NZ_JBGWAB010000169.1:0-15046 GCF_041862025.1 Streptomyces sp. AB3(2024) | reverse complement strand
GGGCGCCGGGGTGGTGGGGGGGGTGGGGGGGGCAGGGCCCCCGCGCGCCGGCGACGGCCCGGGCAAGCGAAGGATGGTGGGGTAATTTTTAAACAAGCCCCCCCCCCCCCCCCCCCCCCCCCACGACTCTTCCGAGTCGGGACGACAGGATTTGAACCTGCGACCCCTTGACCCCCAGATGGCTGCGCCAGGGCCACAATCGGGACATGTGCCGCTATTTGAGGGCGGGTAACGTGCGCGAACACACGTATGGTGCACCAGCGTGCGGCGATGCTGGTCCCCATGTGGTCCCCAACCCGGCGTCACCTCCAGGCGCTACTCGCAAGACCCAGTCGGGCCCTGCGCGCCCCGGTCCGCGGGAACACTCCCAGGCGAAACCGGGCCCGCCTCCCTCAACGTGACCCTCACCGCTCTCTTGGGTGATCTGCAGCCGTGCTGCGGCGGAAATGCGCAGGGCCGAGGCGGCCGTCGGCACGAGGGCCTTCCCGTCACTCGATCGGTGGGTGCCCCGTCCTGCTCAGACAGGCCACGAACCCTCACTGGTGCTGCCATCCCGCCTCCCCATGCCGGCCGAAGCCGTCATCAGCACAACGAGCAACCCGGCAAAGGACCGCGGCCTCGCGGGAAGAGCATGCGTGAGCCGGCGCAGCCCCGCGTCAGGCCCCGGCCGCTCTGGCTCCCGCGATCACCTCTGGCCGCAGCAGGGCGGTGAGCCGCTCGGCCGGCAGCAGACCTCGCTCCAGGACGAGCTCGGCCACGCCCCGGCCGGTGGCAAGGGCCTCTTTGGCGATGTCGGTGGCGGCGGTGTATCCGATGTGCGGGTTCAGGGCGGTCACCAGGCCGATGGAGTTCTCAACGGTGGCCCGCAGCTTCTCGGTGTTGGCGGTGATGCCGGCCACGCAGCGCTCGGCGAGGGTGAGGCAGGCCGCGCGCAGGTGGATGACGGACTTCGACAGCGAGTGCAGGATGACCGGCTCGAAGGCGTTGAGCTGGAGCTGTCCGGCTTCGGCGGCCATGGTGATGGTGATGTCGTTGCCGATCACCTCGAAGGCGACCTGGTTGACGACCTCCGGGATCACCGGGTTGACCTTGCCGGGCATGATGCTCGAGCCCGCCTGCACCGGCGGCAGGTTGATCTCGCCGAGTCCGGCGCGCGGCCCGGAGGACAGCAGGCGCAGATCGTTGCAGGTCTTGGACAGCTTGACGGCGATGCGCTTGAGGACGCCGGACATCTGGACGAAGGCGCCGCAGTCCTGGGTGGCTTCTACCAGGTCGGCCGCGGTGACCAGGGGCAGCCCGGTGATGTCGGCGAGGTGGCGGCGGGCCGACTCGGCGTACCCGGCAGGGGCGTTGAGGCCGGTGCCGATGGCGGTGGCGCCGAGGTTGATCTCGTGGATGAGTCCGAGGGCCTCTGCGAGCCGGCTGCGGTCCTCGTCGAGCATGACGGCGAAGGCGGAGAACTCCTGCCCGAGGGTCATCGGTACGGCGTCCTGCAGCTGGGTGCGGCCCATCTTCAGCACGTCGTGGAACTCGGCGGCCTGGCGGGCGAAGGCGGCCTGCAGGACGGCCATGGCTTCGAGCAGGCCGCGCACCGCCGAGGCGGTCGCGATCCGAACGGCGGTCGGGTAGACGTCGTTGGTGGACTGGCCGAGGTTGACGTCCTCGTTGGGGTGCAGGTGCCGGTACTCGCCCCTGGCGTGGCCCAGCAGCTCCAGCGCCCGATTGGCGATGACCTCGTTGGCGTTCATGTTGGTCGAGGTGCCGGCGCCGCCCTGGATGACATCGACGACGAACTGGTCGTGGAGCTTGCCGCCGCGTATCTCCTGGCAGGCGGCGATGATCACGGCTGCCTTCGCGGGCTCCAGCAGGCCGAGTTCCTCGTTGGCGAGGGCTGCGGCCTCCTTGACGGCGGCGAGGGCGTCGATCAGGTGCGGGTAGGCGGAGATGGGCGTCCCGGTGATGGGGAAGTTCTCGGTGGCGCGCAGGGTGTGGACGCCCCAGTAGGCGTCGGCGGGGACTTCGCGGTCTCCGAGCAGGTCGTGTTCGCTACGGGTGGCGGCGGTCATGGGTGTGCGGCCCTCTTCCTGAGGTGGGTGGGTCAAGGTGGTGAAAGGGGGTGGAGTCAGGCGGTGGCGGGGATGCTGGGCGGGTCCAGCGCCGCCACCGGCTGGATGCCGCCGACGGGCCGGCCGCCGCCGGTCATCGGCTCGCCCTCGAACCCGGCGAGCAGCCGCGGCTCGACTCCCGCCCGGGCGAGGGCTGCGGCCGTCACCGGGATGCGCGCCCGGTCCGCCCCGTCGGCGATCTTCACTGCGACGGCGCGGCCGTCGGGCAGCGCGGCCACCTGGACGCCCTCGAAGCCGTCCTTGGTCAGCAGCCCGGGCACCGCGCGCATCAGCTGGGCCGTGTCTCGCCCTGTGCCGGAGGCCATCTCCGGGTGGACGCGCAGCGCGTCCGCCACCCGGCGCCCGGCGGTGTCCGGACCGGCCGTGGCGATGCGGGCGGCGGCGCGGGCCAGGCCGTGCAGGGACACTGCGAACAGCGGGGCTCCGCAGCCGTCGACGGTGACGTTCGCGATGTGCTGGCCGGTGAGTTCCTCGACGACCTCGGCGATCGCCCTCTGAAGCGGGTGGCCCGGGTCGAGGTAGCTCTCCAGGGGCCAGCCGGCCAGCTTGCACAGGTACAGCATCGCCGCGTGCTTGCCGGAGCAGTTCTGGGCGAGCCGGGAAGGCCCGCGGCCCTCGCGCACCCAGGCATCCCGGACCGCCGGGGCGTACGGCACGTCGGGGACGTTGCGCAGGTCGTCCTCGGTGAGGCCGGCCAGTTCGAGGATCAGCCGGGTACCTGCGAGGTGGTGCTCCTCGCCGGAGTGGCTGCCCATCGAGAGGGAGAGCAGGGCGCCGTCGAGCGGCAGCCCGGCCCGCACCATGGCGAGGGCCTGGACCGGCTTGAGGGCTGAGCGCGGGTAGCAGGCGGCCTCGATGTCTCCGATGCTCAACCGGACGTCGCCATTACCGCCGAGGACGACGACGGATCCGTAGTGGACTCCCTCGATCACGCCGCCCCGGGTGACGTGGGCGACGGGTGCATGCTGGGGCTCGCGCATCGCGGGCGCGTCCGCGAGGAGACTGCTGCGCATCACTGCCTCGTTTAGTGGTGGGTTGCTGCTGACCGGGGTGGCCGGCGGCAGGCCCGGCCCGGGGGGACCGGGCCGCGCCCGCCGCTTGGCTCAGCCCTCGCTCTTCGCGGCGGCGCGCGCCACGCGGCCGCGGACGGCGTACCAGCCGGCGACCAGCGCCGCGGCGATCAGTGGCACGCACAGCACGGTGGTGCGCGCCGCTCCTCCGTCGGCGTACATGAGGACCAGGACGGAGGCGAGGAAGGCCAGTGTCACGAGTTCGGTCCACGGGGACCCGGGCAGGCGGTAGGAGGGACGGGTCAGTTCGCCGTCACGGGTCTTCCGCCAGAAGAGGAGGTGGCAGAGCATGATCATGCCCCAGGTGGCGAGGATGCCGATGGCGGCCAGGTTGAGCACGATCTCGAACGCGTCCGCCGGAACGACGAAGTTGAGCCCGACACCGAGGACGCACATGCCGCTGGTGAGCAGGATGCCGCCGTAGGGCACCTGGGTGCGGCTCAGCCGGGCGGTGAAGCTCGGGGCGGAGCCGTTGACGGCCATCGAGCGCAGGATGCGGCCGGTGGAGTAGAGGCCGGAGTTGAGCGAGGACATGGCCGCGGTGAGAACGACCAGATTCATCACGTCGCCGGCCGCCGGGATGCCGATGTGGGAGAGCACGGTCACGAAGGGGCTCTGGCCGGCGCTGTAGCTGTTCCACGGCATCAGCATCGACAGCAGGACGACCGAGCCGACGTAGAAGAGGCCGACGCGCCACATGATCGAGTTGATCGCCTTCGGCATGATCTCCTCGGGATTCTCGGTCTCACCGGCCGCGACTCCGACCAGCTCGACGGAGGCGTAGGCGAAGACGACGCCCTGGATGATCAGCAGCATGGGCAGCAGGCCGTTGGGGAAGATCCCGCCGTTGTCGGTGATCAGGGACGGACCAGGCACGGCGTCGTCGATGGGGTGCCGGGTCACGAGGAAAAAGATCCCGATGGCCATGAAGACGACCAGCGCGCCGACCTTGACGATGGCGAACCAGAACTCCAGTTCGCCGAAGATCCGCACCGAGATGAGGTTCACGGTGAGGACCACGGCCAGGGCTATGAGCGCGATCACCCACTGCGGGACGTCGGAGAACAGGCGCCAGTAATGGGTGTAGGTGGCGACGGCGGTGATGTCGGCGATGCCGGTGGTCGCCCAGTTGAGGAAGTACATCCAGCCCGCGGTGTACGCGCCCTTCTCCCCGAGGAACTCCCGGGCGTACGAGACGAAGGCGCCGGAGGACGGCCGGTACATGACGAGCTCGCCGAGCGCGCGTACGACGAGGAACGCGAAGATCCCGCAGACGGCGTAGGCGACGAACAGTGAGGGGCCGGCGTCGGCGAGGCGTCCGCCCGCGCCGAGGAAGAGCCCGGTGCCGATCGCACCCCCGATGGCGATCATGTTGACGTGCCGGGGTGTCAAGGACTTGCTGTAGCCGGTGTCCCCGGCGTCCACGTGACGGGTCGTGGGGCGCTTCTCGTCTTTGAGGAACTGCTCGCTCACGCCTCGGGTCTGCCTTCCGTGGAGGTGGCCGCGCGCTGGGGGCGCACGATTTCTGTGAGGGTCGTCTCGACCCGCAGGAGGTGGTGGGACATGGCCTCCACCGCGTCGTGCTCGGAACCGTCGGCCAGCGCCTCGAGGATCGCCCGGTGCTCGCAGTTGGACTGCTCGCGCCGGCCGCCCAGTTCGTTGAGGAAGGTCGACTGACGCGCCAGTGCGTCGCGGATCTCCTCGATGACGCGGCGGAAGACGGGGTTGCGGGATGCCTCGGCCACCGCCAGGTGGAAGACGGTGTCCATCGCCACCCACGCGGTGGTGTCGGTCTCCTGCTCCATCCGGTCGAGCAGATGGCCCAGATGGTCCAGGTCCTCCGGGGTGCGGCGCAGCGCGGCGTACCCGGCGACCGGGATCTCGACGTGCCGGCGCACCTCCAGCAGGTCGCTGGCGACGTAGTCGCCGAAGGTGGGGTCCTCGACCGTGTTCGCCAGGACGAACGTGCCCTTGCCGCTCTTGGAGGCGGTCAGGCCGATGGCTTGGAGGGCTCGGAGCGCCTCCCGCAGCACGGGCCGGCTGACCTCCAGGGTCCGGCACAACTCGGCTTCGGAGGGGAGCTTGTCGCCCACGACGTACTCACCGCGCTCGATGGCGCTGCGCAGGTGGCCGAAGACCGCTTCCATCGCGCTGACGCGCCGCGGGGCCTGGCCACCTGTCTGGCTGTCTGACAGGTTCACGGTGTGATCCTGATGGGTGCGCCGGAGGGTGTCAAGACACCTGTGTCGGGAAAGTCCGGCCCGGCGAGTTTCATACCGTGCGCAATTTCCGTCCTGCCACCGAAGCCGCCCGATCGGTGTCTGCGGCGGAACCGGCGGCATCCACCAGGGCGTGCACCACCGGCGTGTCGACACCCATCTCCGGATGCCACTGGACGCCCACGGCGAAGCGGTGCCGGGTGCTCTCGATCGCCTCGACGGTGCCGTCCGCCGCACGGGCTGCCACGATGAACCCGGAGCCAAGGCGGTCCACGGCCTGATGATGGTGCGTGGCGACCTCGCGGGTCCCCGGCAGGAGGGCGCCGATCCGGGTCCCCGGCGCGGTGGTGACGGTGTGGGCACAGAAGTGGCCCCGGTAGGGGTTGTGGCCGTGATGGCCCACCCTGTCGGGCAGGTGCTGGATGAGGGTGCCTCCGGCGTGTACGTTCATCAGTTGCATACCCCGGCACACTCCGAGCACGGGTATGTCGCGGGCGAGACCAGCGGCCAGTACAGCCTGCTCCCACCGGTCGCGCTCGCGGACCGGCGGCCCCGTGCGCGGGTGGGGCCGGGCGCCGTACAGGGCGGGATCCACGTCCTCGCCTCCCGTCAGGACGATCGCGTCCAGACGTGCGACCACATCGGCCGCTGCCGACGGGGCGTCCGGCGGCAGCAGGACGGCCCGGCCGCCCGCGGCCTGGAGACAGCCGGCGTAGGCCGCAGGCAGCACTGCGGCGGGCAGGTCCCACTCGCCCCACCGGGCGTCGGCCAGGTAGGTGGTGAGTCCGATGAGTGGTGGCTGGGGCATACCACTTCCTTTCAGGGCGTGAGGGGTGATCGTCGACGGCCGGGTGCACACCCGCCCCGCCGGACGTCCCCGGCCACGGCGGGCTGCGGCAGAAAAGGCGGACGGGGCGGACGGGGCACTGGCGGAGGGCGCCCCGGCGACAAGGTGGAGGGGCGGTCACGATCCGGGAGCACGGGCTTGCGTTTTTCTTGCCGCGAGCAAGAATCCTGCTGGCGTTCATCCGCAATCACAAGAAAACACATCTTCGCGACAGATAAGTGAGCCTTAACTCCGTGCACGGACTCGACCCCCGCCTGCTCGCCACCCTCGAAGCCGTCGTGCGGCACGGCTCCTTCAACGCCGCCGCACGCGAGCTCGGCTACAGCGCGCCCGCGGTCTCCCAGCAGATCGCCGAACTCGAACGCCGCGCGGGCCTGAGAGTGCTGGAGCGCCGGCCCGTGCGCGCCACACCGGCCGGCGAAGTCCTTCTCGACGCCGAGCAGGGCGTCCGCAACGCGTTGGCGACGGCATCGGTGGAACTCGACGCCATGCGCGCGGGTACGGCCGGACGGATCCGCCTCGGCGCCTTCGCCTCGGCCGCTACCAGCATCGTTCCGCAAGCGCTGGCCCAACTCCACGCGGCCTACCCCCACGTGCAGGTCAGCCTCAGCCAACTGGAACCCGAGGCCTGCTACAACCGGCTCAAGCGGGGGGACATGGACCTGGCCCTCAGCTACGACTACGACTTCATCCCCGTCCCGTCGCCCCGGATGCTGCGCCGGACGCTGGTCGCACGGGATCCGGTGGTGGCCGTGGTCCCGGCACACCACCGCCTGGCCGACAGGGAGGTCATCGACCTGGCCAGCCTCGCGTCCGAGACCTGGATCGCGGCTCCGGAGGCCGCACTGCGCCTGGAACTGCTTTCCCAGATGGCCAAGACGCCTGGCTTCCAGGCCCGCCTGCAATACGAGGGGGACGACTTCAACACCGTGCTCGGCTTCGTGGCCGCAGGCCTGTGCGTGGCCGTCATGCCGCAACTCGCCCTGCCCCGCGCCAACACCCAGGTCGTGGCCCGCCCCCTGGCCGAGCCGCAGTTGACGCGCTTCATCTACGCCGTTCGCATCGACACCCGGCACGCCCCGCGCGCCGTCTTGGACCTGGAGCAGATGCTCGCCGCGCAAGCGCTGGCCGCGCTCGCATGAGGCTGCGGCGGGCGGCCACCGGAGGTGAACGGAGCGTGAACCCACGTGAAATGCGCCAAGTTGACGGCGGCCGCACGCGCGTAGACCGGGTGGTGACGCCAGGTCTCCCGGCTTGTCCGACTACCGGACGCGGTGGCTGAAAGTTAAACTATTGCGTGGCGGGCGCCCTACGTTTGCGGCGGTTGACGTTCCAGCGAGAGGAAACCCCTCATGACCGCCGCCGACAGTGCGCCGCGAACGGCCCGCGTCCTCACCGGCTACCGCCCCGGGGACGGCTTCATGGCCGTGGAGCTGGACCCGCCTCCGGCCGAGTACGTATGGCACGACGAGCACGCCGAGCAGCAGGAGCAGCGCTACGGCCCGGGTGCGGGCTACCGCCAGTGGCTGGCAGTGGACGCACGCGACGGCGCCGTATGGTTCGGCGACATCGACTGGCGGGCCCCGTCCGAAGACCTCGGCAGCCAGCTCCCCGGCCTCCCTCGCAGGGCGCTCGGCGACGGAGCCGTCCCGGCCTCCGGAATCATGGTGCAGCTGCTCGGCCACCTGACCCATGACGAACAGCGCGGCTGCTCCTGGCGCTTCTTCACCGCTGAGGAACTGCACGCGCTCGCCCTGCGCATACTCCCCGCCGTGCAGCGGCTCGTGGACTCCATCCACCGCATCGGACCGGACGACGAACTGGAGTGGTCGGCCGAGGCCGCCACCGCCTGGGACGACATCGAGCAGGCTGCGACCCACACCTTCGACCCCTCCGGCGATCTCCGCTGGCCCAGGCTGCGCACGACACCGATCCCTGCCTGGCGTATCGAGGTCGGCGCGTTCCTCGCCATGAACCCCGGTCTGTGCGATCCCTCCTGGGGCCTGGCCACGGACGCGGAACTCGATACCTATGCCGACTACAGTCCCGAGAGCGGCTATGGCGGTGTACCGGGGCGGATGTGCCGCGCCGCCGACCGGCAGATCGAGGACGGTTTCACTTTCTACGGCCACCGTGCCGCCCTGTACACCTACCGCGCGCAGGCGTGCGGCGACCGTGTTCCGACAGACGCCCGCGTCTGGCTGGAGACGACAGAGGCGGGTCGGGGCACCTGGGAGGCAGCCAAGCCCCCCGGGGCCACCCTCGCCGACGTCCCCGACTGCGTGCTGGCGGCCTTGGCCGAAGGGTTCCAGAACTCCGCGCACGAGGAGGGTCTGGTCCTGACGGGCCTGGACGCCCATCTGCGCCGGTTGCGCGCCGAGGAACGCTCCGCCGTCGACCAGCAGCTCGTCCGCGAAGCCGAGGAAGCCGAACGCCTCGAGAACATGCTCAAGGACTTCCGCGCGGCACGGAACCGCACCGTGACACGGATCCTGGCCTGGTCCGATGGGCGCAGCGACGGGGAAATCGCCCGCCTGGCGTCCATGCCCGACGACTACGTCAGCGACTGGCGGGCCCGCCTGACCGACGAACAGACGACGGCCACACCCCCAACCTGAAGCATGTGCGGCGAAGACAGGGCACCCGCTCCGCAGCCTCACCGCCCGGGCAGCCCGTCGAGCGCCACGGCCGTCCGTAGACCGAGGCGGCGGCCCGAGGCCTTGAGCTGGTACCGCCGGCCCGCTGCGAGTACCGCTGCGCGGGGTAGGCGGAGCCGGACCTGGCCGCTGTACCGGCGAGCGGGTGCAGTGGGCGCACGCTCCCCGGCACCCAGCCCGGCGGTTCCAAGCCGCTCATCGAGCGCCAACAAGGGAAAGGCACTGGTCGCGGCGGCCTCGGGAGCGCGGTGGTCGCCTGTGGTCGCACCCTGGAAGCGTCCGAGTCGGCAACCGCCGAGGCGAAGCCGAGTTCGTGCCCGGCCTCGCGCTGGGCGGCCGACAGAAACGGAACGGCATCACGGCCAGGGACAGAGCGGCGAGCACGGTGCCGGGGATGGACCGCTCGGCCTCTCCGGTGCCAGAGAGCGGCAGGACGGCGTCGACGGCGACGTACGTGGCGAGCGCGAAGAACGAGAAGGCGATGATCCGTAGGATGGTCTTCTCCCGTGCCTCGCGGACAGCGTGGTCGCGGCCGGAGAACTGCCAGGCGACCGCGGCGGCCGAGGAGACCTCGATGACCGAGTCCAGGCCGAAACCGATCAGCGCAGTGGAGGGGGCGATAGCCCCAGCGGTGATGGCGACGATCGCCTCGACAACGTTGTAGGTGATGGTGGCCGCGACCAGCAGCCGCCGTCGACGTCCCGGCACCGCGGCACCGCGGCACCGCCGGACAACCGTCCGCCGTGGCGGATTCGTCAGCCACGACGCGGCCGAGGGGGCGCTGCGGAGGTTCCTGGAGGGCGAGGCCGGCGGATTCAACGCCGACTCGAACCAGAGCGTCGCCGACTACCTGACCGCCTGGCTCGCCGCCAAGGCCCTCGTGCTCAAGCCGACCACCATCGCGCGATACCGGGACTACGTCCACAACGACCTCGTCCCGGCCTTCGGGACCCTGAAACTGGACGAGCTCGGACACCGGCACATCGCCGCGTTCGTCACCAGCGAGCTCGCCGCCGGCCGCGGCCAGACCACCCTCTACCGCTGCCTTGCCACCCTCTCCAGCGCCCTCGGCGCCGCCTTCCGCCAACACCGCCTCGCCCACAACCCAGCCAGCCCCCCGGCTCTTCACCGTCCACCGTCGCCAGAGCGACGGATCTGGACCGCGGACGAGGCCGTCCGCTTCCTCCAGCACTGCCACCGGGCAGACCCGGAAATGGCCGACCTGTTCGAGTTCCTCATCGGCACCGGCATGCGCAAGGGCGAGGCTCTCGGCCTGCACTGGAACGACGTCCACCTGCCGGAAGGGGTCGTCTACGTCCGCTGCACACTCTCCGCGATCGACAACAACCGACTCGTCCTCACCAGCCCGAAGACCCGGTCAAGCCGCGGCTGGGTGGCCATCTCACCCCGCGTTGCCACCGCACTCCAACACCGGTCCCGGGCAAGGACCTTCTCCCGCGGCGATCAAGGCGATCCCTTCGCCGGACTCGTGTTCTGCCGACCCGACGGCCGGCCACTCCGCCCGCAGGGCGTGCTCGACCGGCTCCGAAAGCTGTCCGACGAAGCCGGCGTTCCCCGCATCACCGTTCACGACCTGCGGCACCTCGCCGCCACCATCACCATCACCGCCGGCGTCCCGCTCACCGTGGTCTCCAAGACGCTGCGGCACTCCACCCTCTCGACCACCGCCAACATCTACGGCCACCTCACCCAACAAGCCGCCCGCGAAGCCGTCGACACCATCGACCACACCCTCACCGAAGCCGAGAAGACCGGCCACCGGACGGACCGGCCGACGTGGCTGCGACCACCACGCGACCACATCCACCGACTCCGCGAAGCCCTCAACCGGCTCCGCTCCCCCGCCCCGACCGGCTTCCACCCCACCGCCAACCAACCCCAAAGCGGGCGTGCGACCACAATGCGACCACCAGGATTCCAGGCATGGAAAAGGCCGCCCTCTCACGGATGAGAGAACGGCCTCCGACCTGCATAAAGCACAGTCGGGACGACAGGATTTGAACCTGCGACCCCTTGACCCCCAGTCAAGTGCGCTACCAAGCTGCGCCACGTCCCGATGGCCGTTGACCTGGGGTTTCCCCTGGCCGGACCAGCACCAGAACAATACCGCACTTCCGGGGGTGGTCGCGCGCGGGTTTCCCCGGACGGCCGGATGTGACGGATCCGGCGACGGCGGCTTGACCTCAAGTCCGCTTGAGGAAGCATGGTGACTGTATGACACAGGCAATCGCGGACACCGGGTTCCGCTACGAGGATCTGGGCGGACTCATCGCGCTCATGACAGGGGCGGAGAAGCACGGGCCCGCCGCCACCTCCACGCTCGACGCGCTGTGGGTGCTCTACGACCGGGTGTTGCGCGTCGGGCCCGCGAGCGCCGAGGCCTCGGAGCGGGACCGGTTCCTGCTCTCCAAGGGGCACGGGCCCATGGCCTACTACGCCGTGCTCGCCGCGAAGGGGTTCTTCCCCGTCGAGTGGCTGGCCGGATTCGGTTCCTACGACTCCCCCCTCGGCCACCACCCCGACCGCACCCTGGTCCCCGGCGTGGAGATCGGCAGCGGCTCGCTCGGGCACGGGCTGCCGCTGGCCGTCGGCACCGCGCTCGGGCTGCGCGCCCAGGGGCTGGACGACCCGGCCGTGTGGGTGCTGATCGGGGACGCGGAGCTCGACGAGGGCAGCAACCACGAGGCCATCGCCTACGCCGGCCCGGCCGGACTGGATCGGCTGCACACCCTGGTGATCGACAACGACTCCGCGACCCACGGCTGGCGCGGCGGGATCGCCTCCCGCTTCGAGGCGGCCGGCTGGTCGGCGGTCACCGTGGACGGGCGCGACCACGAGGCGCTGCACGCGGCCTGCACCGCGCCGCATCCGGGCCGGCCGCACGCCGTCGTCGCCCGTGTCGAGAAGAAGTTCTGAGGGGGGCGGGTCATGGACACCATGCGGGACCGGTTCGTTTCGGTCACGTCGAAGCTGCTCGACGAGGACCACCGGCTGGCGGTCGTGCTCGCGGAGATCACCATGGACGGGTTCCGGCCCGCCCGGCAGCGCCATCCGGACCGGGTGATCAACGTCGGGATCCGCGAACAGCTGCTCGTCGGCGTGGGCGGCGGCCTGGCCCTCACCGGGCTGCGGCCCGTGGTCCACACCTTCGCCAGCTTCCTGGTCGAGCGGCCCTTCGAGCAGGTCAAGCTGGACTTCGGGCACCAGGGCACGGGCGGGGTCCTGGTCAGCGCGGCCGCCAGTTACGACTGGCCGGCCGGCGGGTTCACCCACATGGCGCCGGGCGACGTGGCGCTGCTGGACACCCTCGACGGCTGGACGGTCCACACGCCCGGCCACCCCGACGAGGCGGAGGAGCTGCTGCGCCACGCCTACGCCGCCGGGGACGACAAGGTGTACGTCCGGCTCACCGCGCAGTCGAACGCCGCCCCGCGCCCCGTCGGCGACCTGCGCTTCCAGACCGTACGGACGGGGAGCGCGGGCGTGGTCCTCGCCGTCGGCCCGCTGCTCGACGAGGTCCTCGCCGCCACCGAGGGCCTCGACGCCACCGTGCTCTACGCGGCCACCGTGCGCCCCTTCGACGACGCGGCCCTGCGCGCCGCCGTGGGCCGGGCCGCACCGGAGGTGGTGCTGGTCGAGCCCTACCTGGCCGGAACCTCCGCGGCGGCCGCCGGGCAGGCCCTGATGGACGTGCCGCACCGGATCCTGCCGCTCGGGGTGGGCCGGGCCGAGCTGCGCCGCTACGGCACGATGGAGGAGCACACCGCCGCCCACGGCCTGGACGCGGCCTCGCTGCGGCAGCGGATCAGCGGCTTCCTGGGCTGACCGGGCCGGGGCGGCCTCGGGCGGGGGTACGCCCCGTCACCCCCGCCCGGCCCGGCGGCGTCAGCGGCCCCGGTCCTCCCGCGCGTGGATCAGCTCCACCAGGTCGGCGGCGAGCGCCTTGACCGTCGTCAGGCCCTCCGTCCCCCAGCGCCGCGGCACCACGTCCACCCCGCACACCGTTCCCAGGACGACGCCGCGCCGGTCGGTGAGGGGAGCCCCCAGGTACGAGCGCACCCCGCTCTCGTCCACGACCGCGTTCCCCGCGAAGCGCGCGAAGTCCCGTACGTCCTGGAGCACCAGTGCGCGGCGCCGCACCACCACGTGCGGGCAGTAGCCGTGGTCCCTGGGCAGCACCCGCGCCGGGTATCCGGCCTGCGCGGCGTCCGGGCGGTGGTGCAGACCGGCGAAGAACTGCCGTTCCTCCCCGACGAAGTTGACACCCGCGTACGGGGTCCGCAGGGTCCGCGCGACCCGCGCCGCGAAGGCGTCGAGTTCCGCGTCCACCCGCTCCCCCAGGCCCAGTTCGCGCAGCCGGACGGCGCGTGCGGGTGCCTCCCGGTCCACCGGGGTGAGGAGCAGGTGGCCGGTCGATTCGTAGTAGGTCATGGCGGTTCCCCCGGATCCGAGTGGGCTTGCTTCGCTGTGGACAGCAGATGGTGGACGAGGGCCGCGAGGGTCCCCGTACCGGAACCCCTCAGTCGCGCGTCGCAGCGGACGACGGGCACCCGCGCGCCGAGTCCCACCGCCTCGCGGACCTCCTCGGCGGTGTAGCGGTGGGCGTCGTCGAACTCGTTGACGGCGACGACGAAGGCGATCCCGCGCCGCTCGAAGAAGTCCACGGCGGGGAAGCAGTCGGCGAGCCGGCGGGTGTCGGCCAGCACCACGGCCCCCAGGGCGCCCGCGCACAGCTCCTCCCACAGGAACCAGAAGCGCTGCTGCCCCGGCGTGCCGAACAGGTACAGGACGTGCCGGTCGTCGAGGGTGAGGCGGCCGAAGTCCAGCGCGACCGTCGTCGTCGCCTTCGCCTCCACCCCTTCGATCGGGTCGCAGCCCTCACCCACCCCGCTCAGCACTTCCTCCGTGCACAGCGGCTCGATCTCGCTGACCGCGCCCACGAAGGTGGTCTTCCCCGCCCCGAACCCGCCCGCGACCAGGATCTTCAGGGTCGCGGGCGGGGCGGGGGCCTCACAGTCGCCGACGTAGGCCATCGAGCACCGCCCGGAGCAGGGTCTGGTCGTCGTCGGCGAAGGAGTCGCCGCCGGGGAACCGGGGCGCCCGCACCGAGACGGCCCCGTGCTGCGCCAGATCGGACAGCAGCACCTTCACCACCACCGCCGGGAGCCGCAGGTGCCCGGCCACCTCGGCGACGGTCACCCCGGCCGCGCCCGCGCAGATCCGCAGCGCGAGGGTGTGCTCGGCGCCGAGCGGAACGCGCGGACGGACACCGGTCGCGGTCACCAGCGACAGCAGGTCGAGGTGGACGGCCGCCCGGGTGCGCCCGCCGCTGGCGGTGTACGGGCGCATCACCCGGCCCGCCGAATCGTCCAGCCAGGGCGTGTCGCGCGCCGCACCGGATCCCCTGTCCCCCCGTGCCCAGACCCTCATCGCTCCGCGTCGACGGCGTGCGCGGGCCGGCGCGGCGGGGCCGCCAGGTACGGGCGGACGCTCTTGACCAGCATCGCCATCTCGTATCCGAGGACGCCCGCGTCCGCCTCCCGGTCCGCGAGCACCGCCAGGCAGGTCCCGGACCCGGCCGCCGAGACGAACACCAGCGCCGTGTCCAGCTCGACCACCACCTGCCGGACCTCGGCCCCGTCCCCGAACCGGGATCCGGCGCTGCGCCCCAGCGAGTACAGCCCGGAGGCCAGGGCGGCCATGTGGTCGGCGCTGTCCGGGTCCAGTCCGTGGACGCAGGTGACGAGCCCGTCCGCGGTGAGCAGCACCGCGCTGCGCGTGTACGGCACGCGTTGGACCAGGCCGCCGAGCAGCCAGTCGAGGTCCGAGAGGCTGCCTGTCTTCGTCGCCGCTTCTCCGGCCATGGGGGTGCGCTCCTTGCTGGGGTGAGGGGTCCGGGCCGGGGGCCCGGTTCATGCCTGCCGCTCCGACTGGGCGAGGCCGAAGCCGCGCTGGAAGGCCGCCATCAGGCCGGGGTCGTGCACGGGCTGCTCGGATTCGGGTGCCCGGCGCGGGGCGGGGGTCTCGCGCAGCTGGGGCGCGAGGTGCTGCTGGGCGCGGCGCCGGGGCAGCGTCGGCCGCTGCGTGGCGGGCGCGCCGGGGGGCG
>NZ_JBGWAB010000168.1:0-15081 GCF_041862025.1 Streptomyces sp. AB3(2024) | reverse complement strand
CCCCCCCCCCCCCCCCCCCCCCCCCCCCCCCCCCCCCCCCCCCCCCCCCCCCCCCCCCCCCCCCCCCCCCCCCCCCCCCCCCCCCCCCCCCCCCCCCCCCCCCCCCCCCGCGGAGGGATCCGACGCTTCCGCGGCCGTTACCCGTCCCGTTCCCGGAACGCACCGTGCTCGCCCAGGACCAGCGAAGGGGTGGAAGCTGATGGCGGACGACAGAGCCGGACGCATCGCCGAATTCATCAGGCCCCTGAGGGTGAAAGCAGGGTCGGAGGTACGTCTGGACCGGGACTTCGACCCCCGTTACAAGGCCGGTCTGAAGAAGCGGGACGGGATCGAACTGCTGCGGACCGGGGTATCGCTGCTGGCCGAATACCAGGAGCGGCTGGCCGCCCAGGACACGTTCGGCGTACTGCTCTGCCTCCAGGCGCTGGACGCCGGCGGCAAGGACGGGACGATCCGCCACGTGATGAGCGGCGTCAACCCCCAGGGCGTACGCGTCAGCGGCTTCAAGGTGCCCTCCAGCGAGGAACTCGACCACGACTACCTGTGGCGCTACGCCCGGCGGCTGCCCGGCCGCGGCGAGATCGCCATCTTCAACCGTTCCCACTACGAGGAGGTCCTCGTGGTACGGGTCCACCCCGAGGTCCTCGCCCGGCAGAAACTGCCGGACGAACACCACGGGCCGGACCTGTGGGACCGGCGCTACCGGGAGATCAACCAGTGGGAGCGCTACCTCACCGACAACGGGTTCAAGGTGGTGAAGATCTTCCTGAACCTGTCCAAGGAGGAGCAGCGCACCCGCTTCCTGAAGCGGATCGACCTGCCGGAGAAGAACTGGAAGTTCTCCGCGGCCGATGTAAGGGAGCGCCGCCACTGGGACGAGTACCAGGAGGCGTTCTCCGAGATGCTGTCGGCCACGAGTACGAAGTGGGCGCCGTGGTACGTCGTACCGGCGGACCGGAAGTGGTTCGCCCGGATCTGCGCGGCGGCGGTCCTCGCCCACACCCTGATGGACATCGACCCCCGGTTCCCCGATGTGGGGGAAGAGGCGCGCAAAGAGCTGCTCGTCACCAGACGGGAGCTGGAGCAGGAGGCCCCGGCCGGTGTTCCGGCCGATCCGTACGCCGTCGGCCACCCGTCGGCCGGCCGGAGCGGCGGGCGGCGGAAGAAGGGGAGGAAGGGAGGGAAGGGGAAACGCGGCTAGGACCCCTCGGACCGGGACGCGCCGTGCCCGGACGTGCAGCATCCCCGGCCACGAATCGGAGGCGACGATGACAGTGCGGTCGGATTCCGTGGAGCGACGGCCCCGCGCTTCGCAGGATCTCTGGTACACGCGGGCCCCCGAGGAGGTCGCGGCGGCGTTCGACGTCGATCCCGCGGTCGGTCTCTCCGGCGCGCGGGCGGCGGACCTGCTGGCCGCACACGGCCCGAACGCGCTGCCCGAGGAAAAGCGCACCCCGACCTGGCTCCGGTTCCTGCGGCAGTACCGCAGCTACATGCAGATCGTCCTCGTGGCCGCCGCGGTCGTCTCGCTCCTCATCCAGGAGTGGACCACCGCCGTCCTGCTGATCTTCCTGACCCTGCTGAACGCGGTCATCGGCCTGCGCCAGGAGGGCAAGGCCGAGAGCGCGATGAACGCGCTGCAGTCGATGATGAAGGCGACGGCGAGGGTGCGCAGGGACGGCACGGAGGCAGAGGTCCCCGCCGAGCAGCTCGTCGTCGGGGACATCGTGCTCATCGCCGCGGGAGACCAGGTGGCGGCGGACGGGCGCATCATCAGGGCCAGCGCCCTGCAGATCGACGAGTCGGCGCTGACCGGCGAGAGCGTTCCCGCCGCGAAGGAAGTCGGCACGCTGACGGGCCCCCTTCCGGCGCCCGGCGACCAGACCAACATGGCGTTCATGAACACCCCGGTCACCCACGGCAGCGGCGTGGTCGTGGTCACGGCGACCGGTGCCGGCACCGAGCTCGGCAAGATCTCCGGGATGCTGTCCACCACCGAGAAGGAGGTGCCGCCGCTGACCAAGGAGCTCGACACCCTGACGCTGTGGATCACGGCGGCCGCGGGCCTCACGATGATCGTGATGTTCGCCCTGGGAAGGCAGCGGGACCAGTCCTGGGACGTCCTGTTCGTCAGCGCGGTCTCGCTGGCCATCGCCGCCATCCCCGAAGCCCTGCCCACCGTGACCCAGGCCATCCTGTCGGTCGGCAGCCTCAACCTGGCGGAGCGCAACGCCATCGTCAAGGAACTGCCTTCGGTCGAGACGCTGGCGTTCACGTCGGCGATCAACTCGGACAAGACCGGCACCCTGACGATGAACCAGATGACCGCCGTGGAGGTGGTGACCCCCACCGACCGGTACACGGTCTCGGGCACGGGCTACGAGCTCGCCGGGAAGGTCCACCACGCCGCGGGCTCCTCCCCGGACATCGAGGACGCGATCCTGCCCTACCTGGTGGCCAGCGACGCGAAGCTGGTGGACGGCCGGGTGGTGGGCGATCCCACCGAGGGCGCACTGCTGGTGCTCGCGCACAAGGCCGGGCTGGACATCGAGGGCACCAGGGAGCGGCTCCCCCGGCTGGCCACGCTGCCGTTCGACCCCGGCTACAAGCTGATGGCCACCTTCAACGCGGCGGTCGACGCCTCCGGGCGGGAGGTCGTCCGGTGCTTCGTCAAGGGTGCCGTCCCCGCGATGGTGGCACGGGCCGCCACCGCGCTCGCGGCGGACGGGGCCAGGCCGTGGGACGCCGAACTGGCGGCGCGCGCCGAGGCGCAGACCGAGCGGATGGGCGCCGAGGGGTACCGGGTGATGGCCGGGGCCACCCGTGATCTGGACCCGGCGGCCTTCGACCCGGAGGGCGACCTGCTCGCGTACGTCACCGAGCTGCGGATGACCAGCCTCGTCGCGATGGTCGACCCGCCCCGTGAGGAGGCCAGGGCGGCCGTGGCCGGCGCCCAGGCCGGGCACATCCGGGTCCGCATGGTGACCGGTGACGACGTCACCACCGGCGCGGCGATCGCCCGGCAGCTCGGCATCCCCGGCGAGGCGGTCCTGGGCGCCGACTTCGCGGCCATGAGCGAGGAGGAGCAGCTCGCCCGGATCGACGACATCGGTGTGGTGGGGCGCGTCGCCCCCGAGCACAAGGTGCTGCTCGCCGACACGCTCAAGAAGAAGGGCGAGGTCGTGGCGATGACCGGGGACGGGGTCAACGACGCCCCCGCCATCAAGGCCGCCGACATCGGCATCGCCATGGGCAGCGGCACGGACGTGGCGAAGAACGCCGGACGCATGATCCTCTCCGACGACAACTTCGCCACGATCGTCTATGCGGTGGAGCAGGGCCGCAGGATCTACGACAACCTCACCAAGTACATCCGCTTCGTGCTGCTCCTGCTGGTCACCTTCGTGCTGACCTTCCTCGGGGCCACCGTCTTCAACATCGCGGCCGGTGAGCCCTTCACTCCCCCGCAGGTGCTGTGGATCCACTTCGTGGTCAACGCCTCCTTCGGCTTCGCGCTGGGCTTCGACCGGGAGAGCCCCGGGCTGATGCTCCGCAGGCCGCGTCCGCGCGGGGAGTCGGTGCTGACCCGGTCCGTACTGGTGACGGTGGGACTGGGCGGCCTGGCGATCACCATCATCCTGCTCGGCCTCACCCAGCTCGGCCGGAGCTCCTCCGACGGCGCCGGGACCGGCCAGTCCGTCGCGTTCACCGCCTTCGCCCTGTGCCTGATCGTGGCGGCGTTCGAGTGCCGCAGCGAGACGGAGTCGGTGCTGACCGCGTCCACCTTCGACAGCAAGCAGATGAACTGGGTGGCACTGGCCCAGTTCGTGCTCGCGGTGCTGGTGACGCAGATGGACGGCTTCCGCCGCCTCCTCGGCACGACCGAGATCGACGCACGGCAGTTCGGCAGTGCGCTGCTGGCCGCCCTCGCGCTCCTGCTCCTGTGGGAGCTGGGCAAGCTCCTGGCCCGCCGGACGACCCGGGGCACCTGATGCGCGGACGGCTCGCCACCCGGCTGCGGGCCGTTCCCGGGGTGCGTGCCGCGTCGTCCTACCGAAGGGAGTGGCTGGTCAAGGACCTGGTGGCCGGGGTCGTCCTGACCACGCTGCTGGTGCCGCAGGGCATGGCGTACGCGGAGCTGGCGGGCCTGCCGCCGATCACCGGCCTGTACACGACGGTCCTGTGCCTGCTCGGGTACGCGGTGTGCGGGCCGTCCCGGATCCTGGTGCTGGGCCCGGACTCCTCGCTGGGGCCGATGATCGCGGCGACCGTGCTGCCCCTGGTGGCGGCGGACGGGGATCCCGCGCGGGCCGTCGCCCTGGCGTCGGTGCTCGCGCTCATGGTGGCGGCCGTCATGATCCTGGCCTCGGTGGCGAAGCTCGGCTTCATCGCCGACCTGATCTCCAAGCCGACGATGATCGGCTACATGAACGGTCTGGCGCTGACCATTCTGATCGGTCAGCTGCCCAAACTGCTCGGCTTCAGGGTCGAGGCGGACGACCTGCTCGGCGAGTTCGCCGGATTCGTGCAGGGAGTCGTCGGCGGGGACGTGGTGCCGGCCGCCGCGGCGGTCGGCTGCGGCGGGATCGTCTTGATCCTGGTCCTGCAGCGGCTGCTGCCGAAGGTCCCCGCGGTGCTCGTGATGGTGGTCCTGGCGATCGCCGCGGCCACCGTCTTCGACCTGGGCGGGCGCGGCGTCGGCCTGGTGGGGGTACTGCCCGAGGGCTTCCCGCCGTTCACCATCCCGGACGTGCGGCTCACCGACCTGACGCTGCTGCTGGGCGGTGCGCTGGGCATCGCCCTGGTGTCCCTGGCCGACACGATCTCCAACGCGTCGGCGTTCGCGGCCCGCACGGGCCAGGAGGTCCGGGGCAACCAGGAGATGGTGGGGATCGGTGTCGCCAACCTCGCGGCCGGTCTCTTCCAGGGCTTCCCCGTCAGCACGAGCGGCTCCCGTACGGCGGTGGCGGAGCGCGCGGGGGCCAGGAGCCAGCTCACCGGGGTCGTCGGGGCGGTGCTCATCGTCGTCATGCTGGTAATGGCCCCGGGCCTGTTCCGCAACCTCCCCCAGCCGGCCCTCGCCGCCGTGGTCATCACCGCGTCGCTGTCCCTGGCCGACGTCCCCGGGGCCGTGAGGCTGTGGCGCCAGCGACGGACGGACTTCCTGCTGTGCTGCGCGGCGTTCCTCGGCGTGGCCCTGATCGGTGTGCTGCCCGGCATCGCGATCGCCGTGGCCCTGTCCGTCCTGAACGTCTTCCGGCAGACGTGGTGGCCGTACCACACCGTGCTGGGGCGGGTGCAGGACCTGGAGGGGTTCCACGACATCCGTTCCTACCCGCAGGCCCGGCAGCTGCCGGGCCTGGTGATCTACCGCTTCGACGCGCCGCTCCTGTTCGCCAACGCCAAGGCCTTCCGCGACGAGATCAGGCGGCTGGCGGAGACGGATCCGCGGCCGAGCTGGATCGTGGTCGCGGCGGAGCCCATGACCGATGTGGACACCACCGCGGCCGACGTCCTGGAGGAGCTGGACGAGACGCTCAACGAGCACCACGTGCACCTCGTCTTCGCCGAGCTCAAGGATCCGGTACGGCGCAAGATCGAACGGTACGAGCTCACCCGCACCATCGACCCCGGGCACTTCTTCCCCACCGTGGAGGCCGCCGTGGAGGCCTTCCGTCGGCAGACCGGAGCCGAGTGGGAGCCCCCCGCCGACGGGCGGTGACCGCTCCCCCCGGTGGATCAGGAGCCGTCCCGTCCCACAGCGACGCGCCCCATCGTCAGGGCCAGCCGCCGCACCCGCCGCCAGTCCATCGGCGGCGCGGCGCGCGGGACGCCGGGCCGGTTGCGGGGCACCCGCACGCGCAGGGCGCCGGGTTCGATGCGGCAGCGCACCGGGGTGGGCAGCGAGAGGGCCTCACCGTCGACGCCGACCGCGACCACGGGAGCCTCGGAGTCCACGACGACCTCGCGGGCGGTGGCCTCGGTCAGCCCGCGGCCCTGGCCGCCGCGCAGCAGGAGCTGCGTGGCATCGGCGGCATTGTCGACGCCGACGCACAACACGCCGAGCTCGCCGGAGTCCAGCCGCTCCCGGCGTCCCAGCCCCGCCGAGTCGCCCCTCTGGTAGGGGTTGTTGCTCACCAGTACGGCCTGGGGTCCGTCCGTGGTCAGCGGACCGGCACGGACGCTCAGCAGGGCGCCGCTCTGGTGGGTCAGCAGGTCGGGGAGCATCTCCAGGATGGTGCGGGCCTTGTCGTCGCGGTAGGCGGGACTCTGGACGACTTCCGCGTACACGCCGAACGAGGCGTTGTTGATGAAGACGCGCCCCGGACTGCCGTCCACGGGCTCTCCGGCGTGGATGCGTCCGAGGTCGATGCGCAGTTCCACCGCGTCGGTCAGCGCCTCCAGACAGGTGGACGGGTCCTGCCGGTCCAGTCCCAGGTCCATGGCGAAGTGGTTGCGGGTGCCCGCGCTGATCACCATGAAGGGGAGGTCGTGCTCCGCCGCCACCTCGGCGACCAGGGCCTGCGTACCGTCGCCGCCCGCGACGCCTAGGAGGTCGGCCCCGCCCGCGACGGCCCGCCGGGCGAGCGCGGCCACGTCCTCGTGCCGGTCCGGATCCAGGACGACGACCTCCGCCCCCAGGGCCCTGGCCCGCTCCGCGAGCCGGAACTTCTCGACCTTCCCGCCGCCGGAGCGCGGATTCATGATGAGGAACGGGTGCCCGACCGGGCCGACGGGCCGCTCCGGCATGCCCGGCGGGGAGTCCTCGGTCAGCGCGCTCCGGCCGGCGAAGACGGCCAGCGCCCACAGGCCGAGCGAGACCAGCACGACCCACAGCAGGTCGACGGAGGCGTACAGGACCAGGACGGTGAGCGGCGCGGCGACCATGAGCACCACGGCCAGTGCCCTGATCCAGCCGGTGTGGGTGAGCATCCACCAGGTACCGGCGGCGGTCAGTACCAGACCCGCCCACGCGGCTCCCATGAGCAGGAGGCTCGCGAGCCCGGCGAAGACGACCAGCACCACGACCGCCGCCACGCCCGCCGTCAGGGCCAAACGCGCCGCCCAGCGCCTGTTCATGGGGGCTACCTCCCACCGCTCCACCGCGCACCGCCCGGATGCCCGGCCGGTGCGACCCGGGCGGGCCGGCTTCCCGCGGACGCGGACGCCGGCGGGGATCCACTTCAGCGTACGAGCGGTCACCGTGCGCGGCACGTCCGTGGTGGGGCGGCCGGGCCCCGGGACCATGACCTCGGAGGCCGGGCCGGCCCCTACTGCCAGTCCTCGTCCCAGGGCGGGTCCATCTCGTCCAGGTCGAAGGGCGGCTCGTCGGCGTCGGGTGCCGACGACCGCGGCGCCGGCGCGGGCGCGGGCGCCGGGTCGGCCGGGGGCGGGGCGGTGTCGGCGCCGGCGCATTCCGCGAGGGTGGCGAGGACCCCCTCCGCGTACTTGGTGAGCTTGGCCTCGCCGACTCCGCCGACGGTGCCCAGTTCTTCCACGGTGGCGGGCAGCCGCGTCGCGATCTCGCGCAGGGTCGCGTCGTGGAAGACCACGTACGCCGGTACACCCTGCTCGCGCGCCGTCGCGGCCCGCCAGGTCCGCAGGGCCAGGAACACCGGTTCGGCCCCGGCGGGCAGGTCGACCGGTACGCGGGCGCCCTTCCCGGAGCGCGCGCCGGACTCCTTGCGGGAAGGGGCGGCGGCCGCCTTCTCCTTCCGCAGCGGGACGCTGCGGCGGCCTCCCAGGACCTCGCCGCTCTCGTCCGTGAGGACCAGCGTGCCGTAGTCGCCCTCGACGGCCAGCAGGCGCTGCGCCAGGAGCTGGCGGACCACGCCGCGCCACTCGGCGGTGCTCAGGTCGGCCCCGACGCCGAACACCGACAGCCCGTCGTGGTCGAACTGGATGACCTTGGCCGTCTTCTTGCCCTGGAGGATGTCGATGATCTGCCCGGCGCCGAACTTCTGACGCCGTTCCTTCGCCAGCCGCCACACCGTGGACAGCAGTTTCTGCGCCGCCACCGTCCCGTCCCAGGACTCGGCGGGCGTCAGGCAGGTGTCGCAGTTGCCGCAGGGCTCGCCCGGCTGCCCGAAGTACTCCAGCAGCCGCACGCGCCGGCAGTCGACCGTCTCGCACAGGGCGAGCATGGCGTCCAGGTGCATGCCGAGCGAACGGCGGTGCGCCTCATCGCCCTCGGAGCCCTCGATCAGCTTGCGCTGCTGGACCACGTCCTGCAGGCCGTACGCCAGCCACGCCGTGGCAGGTTCCCCGTCACGGCCGGCGCGGCCGGTCTCCTGGTAGTAGCCCTCGACGGACTTCGGCAGGTCGAGGTGGGCCACGAAGCGCACGTCGGGCTTGTCGATGCCCATGCCGAAGGCGATCGTCGCCACGACCACGATCCCGTCCTCCCGCAGGAAGCGCGCCTGGTTCGCGGCGCGCGTCCGGGAGTCCATGCCCGCGTGGTAGGCGACGGCCTCGACGCCCTGCTCCACCAGGAAGGCCGCGGTCTTCTCCACCGACGCCCGGGACAGGCAGTAGACGACTCCCGCGTCCCCCTCGTGCTCGGTCCTGATCAGGTCCAGCAGCTGCTTGAGCGGGTTGTTCTTGGGGGCGATGCGGTACTGGATGTTCGGCCGGTCGAAGCTGGCGACGAAGTGCCGGGCGTCGTCCAGGCCGAGGCGGGCCACGATCTCGGCGTGGGTGGCACGGGTGGCCGTCGCGGTGAGCGCGATCCGGGGCACCTTCGGCCACCGCTCGTGCAGCATCGACAGCGCGAGGTAGTCGGGCCGGAAGTCGTGGCCCCACTGGGCGACGCAGTGGGCCTCGTCGATCGCGAACAGGGAGACCCTGCCCCGGTCCAGGAGCCGCTGGGTGCCCTCGGTGCGCAGCCGCTCGGGAGCCAGGTACAGCAGGTCCAGCTCGTCGGCGAGAAAGGCCTGCTCGACGGCCTGCCGCTCGTACGGGTCCTGCGTCGAGTTGAGGAATCCGGCCCGCACCCCGAGTGCGGTGAGCGCGTTCACCTGGTCCTGCATCAGGGCGATGAGCGGCGAGACCACGACGCCCGTGCCTTCTCTGACGAGCGCCGGGATCTGGTAGCAGAGCGACTTGCCGCCGCCGGTCGGCATCAGCACGAGTGCGTCACCGCCGCCGACGACCTGCTCGATGATCTCCTGCTGCTCACCGCGGAAGGATCCGTATCCGAAGACGCGGTGCAGCACCTCCAGCTCAGGGGAGGTCTCGGGGGAAGCGTCCGTAAGGGCCATCCACGAAGCCTATCGGCAGCCGCCGACACCCCGGCCCCACCGGCGGGAGCCTGTGGACGACCGGCGGGCCGGGGCTCTTGGCGCGTTCCTTACGCCCGCGCCGGCCGTCTTCACGCGCCCTTGACGGCGGCGCGGGTGGCCCGCCGCGCCGTCGAGGGCAGGATGGAATGGGGGACGGGGAGGGCGGGCGAACAGGAGGCACGACACGTCCGGGTACCGACTCCGCGACCCCGCCGCCCTCTCGGCGGCCGCCTGGTTCGACTTCTTCCTCACCGCGCCCTACGGGCGGTTCGTCATCACGGGCCGCGCGGACGTCGTGACGGCGGCGCTGCTGCTGGTCGTCGGCCTGATCGTCGCGCAGCTGGCGGTGCGCGGGCGCCGGCTGCGCTCGGCCGTGGCGACGGACGCCGCACAGCTGTCGAGCCTGCGGCGGTCCGCCCGGCTGGCCGAGTTCGGCGGTTTCCCGGACGCGGCGGTCGAGTACGTGGGCCGGGAGCTGACCGGGCTGCTGGGGCTGCGCGGCTGCCGCTTCGAGTACGGGACCCTGATGGGGCACCTGCCGCGGCTGGAACACGACGGCGGCGTGTGGTGGCGCCGCGGGGACCGGGTGACGGAGTACGCCGACCGGCCGGACGGCGGGACCGAGCTGCGGGTGGTCGGCGGCGGCCACTACTACGGGCGCTACCTCCTCGACCCGCCGCCCGGCCGCCCGCTTCCCGCCGAACAGGACCGCCTGGTGGCGGTCGCGCTGGCCGCGCAGGCCGGGGCGGCCCTGGACACGGCGGGCCTCTCGGCAGGTCACCAGTAGTGGCGCCGGCCGCCGACGGCGTGTCCGACCGAACCGAGGATCCACAGCACCGCACCCACCACGAGCAGGATGATCCCCAGGGTCCACAGGATGGAGATGCCGGTCAGGAAACCGATGAGCAGGAGAATCAATCCGATGACGATCATGGTGTCCCTCGTCTTCCGCTAGGGGGGCGGTGCGGGGTGCGATCCGCCGGGGTGTGACTCCCGGCGTCTACCCGGCGATCCCTGTCCCACCGCTTTCGGGCCCGTCCGGTTTCAGAGGGGTTCCACGTCCAGGAAGGCGGCGAGCGCGGATTCCGCGGTGTCGGGCGGGTTTCCGGGGGCGCCGGGGAGGGACTGTTCCGCCCAGATGACCTTGCCCTCCGGGGTGTAGCGGGTCCCCCAGTGCTCGCTGAGCTGGGCCACGAGGAAGAGTCCCCGTCCGCCCTCGTCGGTGGTGGCGGCGTAGCGCAGGTGCGGGGCGGTGCTGCTGCCGTCCCACACTTCGCAGGTCAGGGCGTGGTCGTACAGGAGCCGGACGCGCACCGGCCCGGAGCCGTGCCGCAGGGCGTTGGTGATCAGCTCGCTGAGGATCAGTTCCGTGGAGAAGCCCAGCTCGGACAGGCCCCACGCGTCGAGCTGGCGGGCGGCGGCGTTGCGTACGGTGCCCACCTCGCTCGGCTCGAACGGCACCTCCCACTGGGCGACGCGGTCGGCGCCGAGGGTGCGCGTGCGCGCGATGAGCAGGGCCACGTCGTCGGTCGGGCGGGCCGGCAGCAGCCGGTCGAGGACGGCCCGGCAGCTCTCCTGCGGGTCCCGGTCCGGATGGCTGAGGGCGGCGCGCAGCAGCTCCAGCCCCTCGCCGATGTCCCTGGTCCGCTCCTCGACGAGCCCGTCGGTGTACAGGACCAGCTGGCTGCCCTCCGCGAGGTACAGCTCGGCGGTCTCGAAGGGCATCCCGCCCAGCCCGAGCGGGGGCCCGGCCGGCAGCTCCACGAACTCGGTCCGGCCGTCGGGGGCGACCAGGAGGGGCGGCAGGTGCCCGGCCCGCGCCACCGTGCACAGCCGGGACACCGGGTCGTAGACGGCGTACAGGCAGGTCGCGCCGAGTACGCCGCCGCCGGGGTCGGCGGCGTCGTCCGCGTCGTGGTCGATGCGCTGCACGAGGTCGTCCAGGCGGGCGAGGATCTCCTCGGGCGGCAGGTCGAGGGAGGAGAAGTTGTGGACCGCCGTGCGCAGACGGCCCATGGTGGCCGCCGCGTGCAGGCCGTGGCCGACGACGTCCCCGACGACGAGGGCGACCCGGCTGCCGGACAGCGGGATCACGTCGAACCAGTCCCCGCCCACCCCCGACTGCGCGGGCAGGTAGAAGTGCGCCACGTCGACGGCGCTCTGCTCGGGCAGGGCGCGGGGCAGCAGGCTGGTCTGGAGGGTCACGGCGAGGGCGTGTTCGCGGGTGTAGCGGCGGGCGTTGTCCATGCTGACGGCCGCGCGGGCGACGAGTTCCTCGGCCAGGGACAGCTCGTCGTCGTCGAAGGGCTCGGGCTTCTGGGAGCGCCAGAAGTTGACCACGCCCAGGACGACGCCCCGGGCGGTGAGGGGGGCCGCGATCAGCGAGTGGATCCCGAAGTCGATGATCTCCCGGGCACGCGGCGGGTCCTGGGCCTGCCAGCCGGGCGCGTCGGAGAGGTCGGGCACGAGCTCCGCCTCGCCGGTGCCGTAGCCGCGCGCCTGGGGGGTGGAGGGCAGGAAGTCGATCAGCCGGCCGCGGGGGTAGAGGGGGTGGTCGGAGCGGATGCCGCTGACCGCCGTGCGCCGCATGTCGGCCCCCGGGCCGGGTTCGTCCCCGTCGAGCACGGAGTCGGCGAGGTCGACCGTGACGTAGTCCGCGAACCGGGGGACGGCGACGGCGGCGAGTTCCTCGGCCGTGCGGACCACGTCGAGGGTGGTGCCGATGTCGACGCCCGCGTCGTAGAGCAGCTTGAGGCGCCTGCGGGCGGTCTCGGCCCGGCTGGTGAGGATCCGCATCTCGGTGGAGTCGCGGATGGTGACCGCGCTGCCCTCGGCCCGGCCGCGGGTGTGGGTGGGGCGCTGGTTGACGACGAGCAGCCGGTCCCCGGCCTCCAGTACCTCGTCGGTGGCCACCCGGCCGGACAGCAGCAGGTCGGACATCCGGCGGTCCAGACCGGGGACGTCGCCGATGTAGCGCCCCTCGGCGCCCTCCGGCAGCCCGAGGAGCCGTTTGGCCTCGTCGTTGGCCAGCAGCAGCCGGCCGTCGCCGTCGGTGATGACGACGCCCTCGCGGACGGCGTGGAGCACCGCGTCGTGGTGTTCGTACATCCGGGTCATCTCGTGCGTGCCGAGGCCGTGGGTCTGGCGGCGCAGCCGTCTGCTGATCAGGGCCGTACCGCCGGTGGCCAGGGCCAGGCCGGTCGCGATGGCGAGGAGGATGACGGGGAGCTGGCGGTCGACGACCCCGCTCACGTTCTTGACGGTCAGGCCCGCCGACACCAGGCCGACGACCTTGCCGTCGGCGGCCTTGACCGGGACCACCGCCTGGATCTCCTGGCCGAGCGGGCCGTTGACGCTCTCGGTGTAGGTGTGCCCGGCGAGGGAGGGCGCGATGGTGCCGACGAAGCGTTTGCCGATGCGGTCCGGCTTGGGGTGGGAGTAGCGGATGCCGTTGGTGTCCATCACCACGATGAAGTCGACGCCGGCGTCCTTGCGCGTCGACTCCGCGAGGGGCTGCAGGATCGTGGACGGGTGGGGGGTCTTCAGGGCCCCCTGGAGCCCGAGGGAGTGGGCAAAGGTTTCCGCGACGGCGACGGACCGGTTGCGCGCCTCCCGGTCGACGTCGTGGCGTGACTGGAGCAGCAGGGCGATGAGCGCTCCGGTCGCGAGCAACACCACGATCGCCACCTGAAGGACGAATACCTGTCCGGCGACGCTCCGGAAGTGCTTGCCTACGGGTGACCGCACCGACGTGCCCGGCGCGGGTGGCGGCGAGGAAGGGTCACGCACCCAGTTGTAGCACTTCCGGATGGCCGCGGCCCCCGACAGGCGCGAAATGCGTCCCGCCGGTCACGCGCCGTGTCGCGGCGCGTGCGGGCGCGTGGCGGTCCTACCGGGGGGCGGAGGCCGCGGCGAGGGCCGTGGTGGACGGAGCCTGCGAGGTGGGCGCGGCCGGGGTGGCCGGGGTGGCCGCCGGGGTCTGGGGGTCGCAGGTGACCTCGTCGCGCGGGGTGTAGTGGGTCTTGAAGTCCTCGTGCCGGACCGTGCGGCCGCCCTGGACGAAGTCACGTCCGACCTGGACGTCGAAGCCCTCCAGCGGGGTCTGGACCTCGCAGGTCGGCCCGCTGCCCGTGATCTTGGCGGGCGGGGTGACCTGGGTGCGCGGCCCCTTGGTCGCCTTGATCTCGTCGTACTTCTTCGTGCCGAGCAGGGTGATGGTCAGCGAGGTGTCGGTGGAGTGGGCCTGCACGTAGAGGGCGTGCCCGGTGTCGTTGACCCAGCGCAGGTCGAGGGTGCCCCAGGCGACGGTGGCCTCGCGGCCCTCGGGGTAGCGCTCGATGTAGAACGAGTGCGCGCCGTGTTCGACGAGCTTGACGCCGCCGAAGAAGGCGGCGTTGTACATGGTGGTGGCGACGGCGGAGACCCCGCCGCCGGGCGATTTCACGAACCGGCCGTCGTTGATCATGATGCCGTCGACGAAGCCGTTCTCCTTCGTGCGCTCGCCGACGGTCCGGTTGAAGCTCCACTCCTCGCCCGGCAGGACGACGGAGCCGTTGATGAGCTCCACGGCACGGCCGATGTTGGTCGTGCGGTACGGGGCGGCGGGGAACTGGACGGTGAAGGAGGAGACCTTCTCCTTGATCCCGAGCCGCCGGGCCTCGGCGCTCGTGAGGTCGGGCTGGACCTCCTCGGTGGCGACCTCGCCGCTGCGGCCCGCGCCCGTACCGGTCAGCAGGGGCAGTACGGCGCGTCCGAGGGCCGCCTGGGTGACCTGGTGGCCGGGGCGGCCGTCGGTGTCCACGGCCACGCGGCCGGCGGCGTCGAGGCCGAGCACGGCGTCGCGCGGGGCCTGTACGGCCCGCTCCACGGGTCGGGCGACGGCGGGGTCGGCGAGCAGGCCCTTGGAGTCGAGGGCCGGTACGAGGCGGCCCCGGGGGTCCGCCTCCATCGTGAGGTGCTCGCCGAGGACGGCGGGGGTGATGGGTATCCGCTTCCCGGCGACGGCGACCGTCACCGGCCCGGACATCGCGGGCCGCGCGAAGGCCTCCAGGGCCCGGTTCGTCTCCTCGGCCCCGACGTGCGGCTCCCGGCGCTCGACCGGCAGCACGACGGGACCGGTGGAGCCGGCCTGGTAGGCGGTGCGGAGGGTGTCGAGGGCGCGGTCCTCGATCAGGTCGATGCCCGGCCGGGCATCGACGGCCTTGACGGCGCCCTTGTCGAAGGCGATCGATCCGTCGCGGACCTGCTGGCGGGTGCTCTCGTCGAGACGTCCGAGGGCGGCCCGGGCGGTGGGCTCGTCGACCCTGGTCACGGGCTCGATGTCGCGGTCGGTCGAGGTGAAGAGCCTGCCGATGACGGTGACCGGGTCGTGGCCGGTGCGGGCGGCGAGGTCGACGGTCGCCCCGGTGTCGAGGGAGAGGCCCAGCGCGGCCGGGTCGGCCTTCTCGACGCGGTCGCCGATCTTCATCGCCACGGGCGCCGCCGCGGCGGGTCCGAGCGCCCGGTCCAGCGCCTGGCGGGCCTCGGCGCGGCTCATGCCGCCGATGTCCACGCCCCGCACCCGGGTCCCCTGTTCGATGTCACCGCCGGTCACGAGTCCGGTGACGTAGAGGCCGCCCAATCCGAGTACGGCGGCTCCGCCCACCAGCGGCAGAGCGATCCGCCAGTTGCCCGTCCTGTTGCCCGCGCGTGCCATGTCACTCCCTGGGGCGGCGCCCCGCACGCCGGCGGCGCTGGGCCCCGGCAGCATCCCGTACTTTAAGAATTACCACCCTAAAGATTTAACCCAATATGTGTTTTG
>NZ_JBGWAB010000167.1:0-15190 GCF_041862025.1 Streptomyces sp. AB3(2024) | reverse complement strand
GCGGCGAAAGCGTCGATGACGGAGTCGAGGAGCGAGCCCTCGGTGTAACCGAGCAGGGAGGTCGCCATGGCGTACGTCACACCCTCGTCGGCGGCGCCGGCCGGGGCCATGCCGTGCGCCTCGGGCGCGGGCACGTACCCCATGGCGGGCGCGGCCGCGGGCGGGGCGGTGAAGGCACCGGCGGCGTAGGCGCCGGCGGGGGGCCCGCTGCGCTCCAGCCGGTCCAGCCGGGCCTGGAAGGAGCGCTCGTCGTCGAAGGCGGCCGGGAGCAGCACCCGGGCGCAGATCAGCTCCAGCTGCAGCCGGGGCGAGGTCGCCCCGCGCATCTCGGTGAGCCCTTCGTTGACCAGGTCGGCGGCGCGCGACAGCTCGGCGGCGCCGAAGACGGAGGCCTGGGCCTGCATCCGCTCCACGACATCGGCGGGGGCGTCGATGAGCCCCTTCTCGCCGGCGTCGGGCACGGCGGCGAGGATCACCAGGTCGCGCAGCCGTTCCAGCAGGTCGGCGACGAAGCGGCGCGGGTCGTTGCCGCCCTCCACCACGCGGTCGACGGCCTCGAAGGCGGCAGCCCCGTCCCCGGCGGCGAAAGCGTCGATGACGGAGTCGAGGAGCGAGCCCTCGGTGTAACCGAGCAGGGAGGTCGCCATGGCGTACGTCACACCCTCGTCGGCGGCGCCGGCCAGGAGCTGGTCCATGACGGACATGGAGTCACGCACCGACCCGGCCCCGGCCCGCACGACGAGCGGCAGCACGCCGTCCTCGACCTTGGCGCCCTCACGGCCGCAGACCTCGCCCAGGTAGTCGCGCAGGGTGCCGGGCGGGACCAGCCGGAAGGGGTAGTGGTGCGTACGCGACCGGATGGTCCCGATGACCTTCTCGGGCTCCGTGGTGGCGAAGATGAACTTGAGGTGCTCCGGCGGCTCCTCGACCACCTTCAGCAGGGCGTTGAAGCCCGCTGAGGTGACCATGTGGGCCTCGTCGATGATGTAGATCTTGTACCGGCTGGCCGCGGGCCCGAAGAAGGCCTTCTCGCGCAGGTCACGGGCATCGTCCACACCACCGTGCGAGGCGGCGTCGATCTCGATGACGTCGATCGATCCCGGGCCGTTCCGCGCCAGGTCGCGGCAGGACTGGCACTCGCCGCACGGATCCGGGGTGGGACCCTGCTCACAGTTCAGGCAGCGGGCGAGAATGCGCGCGCTGGTCGTCTTTCCACAGCCGCGCGGCCCGCTGAACAGGTACGCGTGATTGACCCGGTTGTTCCGCAGGGCCTGCATCAGCGGGGCAGTGACATGCTCCTGCCCGATGACCTCGGCGAACGACTCGGGGCGGTAGCGGCGGTACAGCGCAAGGGACGACACGTCTACGAGGTTATCCGGGCCCACCGACATCAGCGGCCCGCCGACGCCCCCGGACCCGCCCCGGAACGCAAAGCGCCCCCCACGCACCCGCCAGAGCCCACTTACCCTTGCTGCCTTCCGGCCCTGGGGGAGTTGGGTGAGATAGCGCCACGTGAGGGGCTGGGCCCCACCCTAGCGGATCCCGGCCCCCGGAATCGACCCGCCCTCCGACCGATCCGCTCACCGGACCCCGCGCCGCCCCCTCCGGAAACCCAAGATCGGATCGTGTTCGCGAGCACCCCTCAACGTCTTGTATTGTTTGCCGCGGAGGATTCGCCTAGTGGCCTAGGGCGCACGCTTGGAAAGCGTGTTGGGGGCAACCCCTCACGAGTTCGAATCTCGTATCCTCCGCCAGTGCCTCACCGGGCACGATGTCGAAGAGCCCCGCTGCTTGCAGCGGGGCTCTTCGCGTTCCCCGATCTGCCTGGCGACGTTCTTCGGCATGGGCCCAGTCACGCGCCTTCCCCAACTACCGGCGGGCGCAGGAACCTCGAACGGTTCACCGAGGGCTTCGAGGAGCTGCAGGACATGGCCCGCACCGTCCTCGCCCGCTACGGGGACACGTTCACCTGCCACACCAACGTCAGCACGGGCCCGCACGACGGCACGCTGGACTTCCGGGGAAGTTCCCCGGGCCTCAGCCGCCTCACCCTCGATCCGCCCTGCCTCGAAGCCTGGTGCCACCTCCGGGGAGCCGAGCGCGCCTTCACCCCCTCCCGCATCCGCAGCGTGATGGGCGTCGCGCCCGGATGAGCCTCGCCGAAGGGCCCCGCTAGCCGATGCGCTCCGCGGCCCACTCGGCCCACTCGCGGCACATGGCGTTGAAGCGGAGGCCGTATTCCAGGGCGATGCGGCCGTGGACCGACAGGGGGTCGTCGCCCCAGTCGATGGAGTCCTCCAGGCGGCGCAGTTCCTCTTGCTCGCGCTCCGCCATGTCCGCGAGCCCGGTGAGGTAGCCCCGCGCCTGCTCCGGGGGGAGGACGTTGAGGAAGAAGACGCGCAGCAGGAGGTCGTTGCGGGTGTTGCGCTGCGGCCGCGGCTCGATGAGCCAGTGGCGCAGTTCCGTCAGGCCCTCGTCGGTGACGGTGTACTCCTTGCGGCCGCGCGGGCCCTCCGCCGAGACGGTGATCAGGTCGTCGGCGGCCAGCTTGGAGAGCTCCGTGTACATCTGGCTCTGGGTGGCCGGCCAGACGTTGGCCAGGGAGGTCTCGAAGCGCTTGAGCAGGTCGTAACCGCTGGCCGGGCGCTCTGACAGGAGTCCGAGGAGGGCGTGTCGAAGGCTCATGCCCTTCACTTTACCTTCCATTCTTGACATGTCACTTCTGGAACGTCTAACTTCGACATGTCAGAACAGGAATGTCAGGCAGACCGGGGGTCCCATCGATGTCGTACGTCCGCACCTTCCTCCCGTGGATCGTCTTCGCGGTGTTCCCGTCCGGCCAATGGCAGTGGGGCGCGCTCGCCGCTCTGGTCGCCGCGGTGGCCGTGACCCTCCAGCAGCGCCGGGCCGGGGCCGGCCTCGACGCGCTGATCATCGAGATCGGGTCGGCGGTCTTCTTCGCGGTCCTGGCCGGCGTCGCGTTCGCCGATCCGCACTCCGCGGCGCACGCCTACTCCGCGGCCCTCTCCTCGGCCACCCTGGCCCTCATCGCCGGGGGCTCGCTGCTCCTGGGCAGGCCGTTCACCCTCGGCATCGCCAAGCGCACCACCCCGCGCGAGGTCTGGGGCCTGAAGCCCTTCGTCCGGATCAACACCGTCATCACCGGCGTGTGGACCGCCGCCTTCGCGGTCACGGCCGGCGCGCTCACGGCCCTCGCCCACGCCGGTCAGGGGCACTCGACCGCCGCGACGCTGGTCCAGGCCGCCGGGTTCGTCGTCCCGATGCTCTTCACGGTCCGCTACGTCGCCGCCGCCCGGGCCAAGGCGCAGGGCGGTGCCCGATGAGCACCCCCCGCCACCTCTCGGGCAACTACGCCCCGGTCCGGGAGGAACTCACCTCCCACGACCTCACCGTCACCGGACGGCTCCCCGACGCGCTCACCGGCTGGTACCTGCGCAACGGGCCGAACCCGGCCGACGCCGCCTCCGCCCACTGGTTCTTCGGGGACGGCATGGTCCACGGAGTCCGGCTGGAGGGCGGTCGCGCCGTCTCGTACCGCAACCGCTGGGTGCGCACCAGCACCTTCACCGACGGCGCCCGCACGTACGACGAGCGGGGCCGCCGCGACCTCACCGCGGGACCGGCCAACACCCACGTCGTACGGCACGCCGGACGCACCCTCGCCCTCGTCGAGACGGCCCTGCCCTACGAGCTCTCCCCCGGCCTGGACACCGTCGGCCCGTACGACTTCGGCGGGAGGCTGGCCACCGCGATGACCGCGCACCCCAAGGCCTGCCCCGTCACCGGGGAGCTGCACTTCTTCGGCTACGGGATCATGGAGGCCCCGTACCTCACCTACCACCGGGCTGACGCCTCGGGCGAGTTGACGCTCAGCAGGCCGGTCGAGGTGCCCGGCCCGACGATGATGCACGACTTCGCCCTCACCGCCGGGCACGTGGTCTTCATGGACCTGCCCGTGGTGTTCGACCCCGGCCTCGCCGGCAAGGGAATGCCCTACCGCTGGGACGACGGCTACGGGGCGCGGCTGGGGCTGCTGCGCCGCGACGACCCGCACGGGCGGGTGCGGTGGTTCGACATCGACCCCTGCTACGTGTTCCACACGCTCAACGCGTACGACGCGCCCGACGGGACGGTCGTCGTGCACGGGATGCGCTACCCCGAGCTGGGGCGGCGCGCGGCGGACGGGTCCGTCGACGAGGACCGGCAGGCCGTGCTGTGGAAGTGGACGGCCGACCCGGCCACCGGGACCGTCCGGGAGGAGCAGTGCGACGACCGCCCCGGCGAGTTCCCCCGGGTGGACGACCGGCTGACCGGGCTGGACGCGGCGTTCGGGCACGTGACCTGCGGGAGCGCCCTGGTCCGTTACGACCTGCGCACCGGGGCCTCGGCCGCCCACGACTTCGGCCCGGGGCGCACGCCGGGCGAGGCCGCGTTCGCCCCGGCCGACGGGGACGGCGGTGGTCCGGGCTGGCTGATGACGTACGTCCACGACGCCCGCACCGACCGCAGCGACCTGGTCGTCCTGGACGCGGACGACCTCGCGGCACCGCCGGTCGCCACCGTCCACCTCCCGGCCCGGGTGCCGCACGGCTTCCACGGCAACTGGCTGGCCGACCCCGAGGACTGAGGACGGGGGGCTCAGCCCCGGGGGAGGGCGGGGCGCAGGGAGGCCGGGGGCGCGGACCCCGAGGTGGCCGAGCCAGGGGTGGTGGCGCTCGTGGTGGGCGGCGAGGTCCTCGGGGATGTCCGCCTGCGGGATCCCGGCCGACGGGCGCCCGTCCCGGGCCGCCTGACCGCGGACCGGCCCCGCCCGCGGTGCCCGCGTCCGTGGGCACGGCGCGACGGCGCCCCGTACCGGTTGCCGCCGGGCGCGGCGGCGGCGTACGCCCGGGACCGCTCGCCATGCTGGGCACATGCAACGACGCGGTTTCCAAACGGCGGGATCACCGGCTCGGGACTACTCCGGCGCGGTCTACGGCTCGCTCCTCGCCGCCTCGGTCATCGCCACGGCGGGCTCGCTCGGCGCCTTTCCCCGGCTCCAGCTCGTGGTCATGCTGCTCACCACCGGCCTGGTCTTCTGGGTGACGCACGTCTACGTGCGCGTCGTGGGCGACCGGCTGGCGCACCAGCCGCTGTCGTGGGAGATGGTCCGCCACGAGGCGCACCGGGAATGGCCGATCGCCGGGGTCTCGATCCCGCCGGCCATCGCCGTGCTGGTGTGCCCGTCCCTGGGGCTCGGGCCCGAGGGCACCGGGTGGGTCGCGCTCTGCGTCGCCCTCGTCCAGCAGATCGGCTGGGCCACCGCGGCCCTCGTCAGGGTCGGTGCCACCCGCCGCCTGATCGCGCTGACCGCTCTGGTCAACCTCCTCATGGGCCTGGCCCTCGTGGCCGCGAAGGTCCTGGTCAAGCACTGAGGCCGGGGCGCCGTACGGCTACGGCTTCTTCGCACGGGGCTGGGTGGCCGGGATCCGCTGGGTGAAGAACAGGGCGACGATCGCGGCGAAGGCGAGGACGGCGAGGGCGGCGCGCAGGCCGTCGAGCCGGGCGGCGGAGTTCGCGTCGAGGGCGGCCTGGGCCACCTCCGGGCTGGTGCCCGCCTCGTCGAGGGCGGTCTGCAGCTGCGCGTCCGACAGGAAGGGCACACCGGCGGCGAGTTCGACGGTCGCCCGGGTCTTGACCTCGTCGGGGACCGCCGGGTTCTGCTGGACGCTCGCCAGGAACGAGCCCGTCAAGGCGGCGATCAGGATGGATCCGGCGAGTGCCGTTCCGATCGAGGCGCCGAGGTTGGTCACGGCGTTCTGGACGCCGCCGACCTCCGCGCTCTGTTCGTCCGGCACCGCGGACACGGTGACCGAGCCGAGCTGGGACGCCAGCGCGCCCATGCCGAGCCCGATCAGCAGCAGGGGGATCGTGACGATCTCCGCACCCGCGTCGGCGTCGAGCGCTCCCATCAGCACCACCGCCCCCAGGAGCAGCGCGAGGACCCCGGACCGCACCACCCGTCGCGGCGAGACGTCCGGGAGCAGGCGCGGGATCAGGACCGCGGCGGCCAGCAGCGTCACCGAGAGCGGCAGGATGCGGACGCCGGTCTGGAGCGCGGACAGGCCGAGGGCCACCGACAGGTAGAGCGGTACGAGGAAGAACACCCCCATCTGCACGAGGTACTGGAAGAAGAACATCGTCAGACCGCCGGTGAGCTGCCGGTTGCGCAGGAGGACCGGGTCCACCAGCGGCTCCTTGCCCCGGTGCACGAGGCGGGCCTCCCAGCGGAAGAAGAGCCACACCAGGAACAGGCCGGTCAGCGTCAGCCACACGACCATCGAGACCCCGATCCAGGTCGGGGCGTCGGGCTTCGGCCGGAACCATCCCCACTCGTCCGAGCGCAGGACGCCGTAGACGAAGATCCCGAGGCCGAGGGCGCACAGCACGCTGCCGACGAGGTCGAAGCGGGGACGGATGCCGGCCGGGGCGTCCGCGATGCGCCGGGCGAGCACCAGGATGCCGAGCACGATGACGACCTCGCCGGCGAAGACCCAGCGCCAGGAGAAGTACGTCGTGGCGAGGCCGCCGATGAGCGGTCCGACCGCGATCGCGACGGCTCCCGCAGCCGTCACGAGTCCGTAGGCGGCGGCCCGGCGTTCGACGCCGAAGTTGCCGGCCACCAGGGCGACGATCGCGGGCAGGATCAGCGCGGCTCCCACCCCCTCCAGGAACGACCAGCCGATCAGGAGCACGGTGAGGTTCGAGGCCAGGGCCGTCGTCAGGGAGCCGCAGCCGTAGATGACGCAGCCGATCAGGAACGCGCGCTTGCGGCCGATGATCGCGCCGACCTTGCCGCCGGGGATCATGAACATCGCCATCACGAGCGTGTAGGCCGTGATGGCGCCCTGGATCCCGCTCACGGTGGTGCCCACGTCCGCGGCCACCGTCGCGATCGAGACGTTCATGACGGAGCTGTCGAGCGCCATCAGGAACTGTCCCGCCGCGAGCGTGAGCAGGACCACCCGCCCCTTGGCCGTGGTGTCCGGAGTACCCGCCGCGGTTCCCATGGCCGGATCGTCCCAGGGGCCCCGCGGGTCGGCTCCCCGACCCGCCGCCGGGTTACGCCGGTTGGCGGTGGGGGAGATCCCCCACCGCCTCCGTGTGCCCGGCCCGTCCTACGGGGCTCAGCGCGCGCCCGCCGCGGCCTCCTCGGCCGTCTCCGCCGGGGCCTGCGCCGGGGCGGCGGCCCCCTTGCGGTCCCGCATCAGGACCAGGGCCAGTCCGGCGGCGGCCAGGACGCCCAGGGCCGCGGCGCCGAAGGTGGCCGACATGGCGGAGGTGAAGGCGGAGCGCGCCGCGTCGGCCAGGGCCGGGTCGGTCAGGGCGGCGGCGACCGAGTGCCGGGCGGCGTCCGGGGCGGAGGCGGGCATCGAGCCGCCGTAGACGCTGCCGAGCAGGGCCCCGAGGACGGCCACGCCGAGGGCGGCGCCGGCCTGCTGGACGGTGTCGTTGAGGGCCGAGCCGACGCCGGCGTGCTCCTCGGGGACGGCGCTCATCAGGGCGGCGGTGGCGGCGGGCATCGCCAGGCCGCCGCCGATGCCCATGACCGTCATGGCGGCGCACAGCGGCCAGAAGCTGTCGTCGGCCTCCAGGGTGGCCAGGAGCCCGAAGCCGGCGGCGATCACGGCGAGGCCGACGGCGGTCATGATCCGGTTGCCGACCTTGTTGCACAGGGTGGCGCCGAGGCCGTTGAAGAGCAGGGTGGCGACGGCGAGCGGGGTGAAGGAGAGGCCGGTCTCGGTGGGGCTGTAGCCGCCGACGAACTGGAGGTACTGGGTCAGGACCAGCATCAGGCCGCCGTTGGCGAAGGTGAGCAGGACCAGGGAGAAGCTGGCGCCGCTGAACATCCGGTTACGGAAGAGGTCGAGGGGGACCATCGGCGAGTCGGTGCGCAGCTCGTGGACCACGAAGCCGCCGAGGGCGAGCACCGCGACGGCGGCGTAGACGGTCGGACCATCCTGGGGGAAGGCGATGATGGCCCAGATCAGGGCGGTCATCCCGGTGACGGACAGGGCCATGCCGGCGAAGTCGGGCTTGCGCCAGGGGCCCTTGGACTCGGGCATCAGGATCAGCGCGGCGGCGATGGCGAGCAGGGCGATCGGGACGTTCATCAGGAAGACCGCGCCCCACCAGAAGTGGGCGATGAGCACGCCGCCGAGCGCGGGGCCGCCGACCAGGCCGAGGACGGCGACCGCGCCCCAGGCGGAGATGGCCTTGCGCCGCTCCTCCTCGTCGAAGACGGTGATCAGGATCGAGAGGGTGCTCGGCATCACGAGGGCGCCGCCGATGCCCATGACCACGCGTCCGGCGATGAGCTGGGCCGGGGAGTCGGCGTAGGCGGCGAGGAGGGAGGCGATCCCGAAGAGCGCGAGTCCGATCACCATCACCCGGCGGCGGCCGAAGCGGTCGGAGAGGCTGCCCGCGGTGAGGAGGAGTCCGGCGAAGACCAGGATGTAGGACTCGATGATCCACTGGATGGCTTCGGCCCCGGCGCCCAGGTCCTCGGCGATCGGCGGGATCGACACGGTCAGCACCATGTTGTCGACGACCAGTACGAGCGTGCTCAGGCAGAGCACGATCAGGATGAGCCAGCGGCGCGGGTCTCGTGCCGCCCCGCTCTTGGTGATCCCGTCCAGCGCGTCCATGGCGGTCCCTCTCCCCTTCTCCCACACTGCTGCGTACACCGTTCGCTCGGCGTTGTGAACACCGTACGCGGATGCGTACACCGTTCGCAACCTCTTCCGGGGCGCCCCGGCGCGGATAAGCTGCGCGCGTGCCGTCGTACTCGATCGGGCAGGCCGCCGGCCTGCTGTGCGTGAGCCCCGAAACCGTGCGCCGCTGGGCCGACGCGGGGCGGCTGCCCGCGCTGCGGAACCCGGACGGGACGCGCGTGGTGGACGGCGCGGCGCTCGCCGCCTTCGCCAAGGAACGGGCCACCGGCCTGCACCGGCTGCCCGCAACGGCCGCCGCCACCTCCGTCCGCAACTCCTTCGCGGGGATCGTCACCGCGGTGCGGGTCGACGAGGTGAGCGCGCAGGTGGACATCCAGTCGGGCCCGCACCGGATCGTCTCCGTCGTGACCCGGGAATCGGTCGAACAGCTGGGCATCGCGGTCGGGGTCAGCGTCACCGCCCGCGTGAAGTCCACGGAAGTGCACGTGGACGTCCCCTGAGAGGGCCGCCACCGCCCCGGGCGGCGGCGGCCCGGGGGCTAACCGCAGCGCAGGGCCGCGTACAGGTCCAGCTTGTGGTCCAGGCGGGACAGGTCGCGGCCGGTCAGGGCCTCCACCCGCTCGATCCGGTAGTGCACCGTGTTCACGTGCAGGTGGAGGACCTCCGCCGTACGCGCCCACGAGCAGTTGTTGGCCAGGAAGACCTCCAGGGTCTCCCGCAGCATGCCGTCGCCGAGCGGCCCCAGCGTCCGTGCGCCGAAGACGCCGCGCACCTCCGGCGGCACCCCGGCCAGCAGTTCCGTCAGGGTGTCCAGCTGCTCCACGGCCCGTACGGGGCTCTCCGCGCCCGCCGCCGTGAGCGTGAACAGCGCCTGGTTCAGGGAGGCCCGCAGCTGCTCCGGCCCCGCCGCCCGCGCGCCCGCGCCCAGGCGCAGGTCCTCGTCCGGGCCCCCGCACGCCTGGAGCAGAGGCCACACGGCGCGCAGCCCGGCGGTGAGGTCGGTCCCCGCGTCCGGGTCGTCGTAGAGGACGGCGGCACGGTCCCCGACCGCCCACCGGACGCCCTCCAGGTGGCCCAGGGCCTCGGCCAGCGCGTCGCCGGAGGTCGCGGCGAGGACCCGGTAGGGCCCGCCCGCGGGCAGTCCGGCCGCGGTCAGCGCCTCCTCCAGGGCCGCCGGGTCGGCGTCCTGCGCCAGCAGGGAGACCAGCGCCTGCCCGGCGGCCCGCCCGGCAGCGGCGCGGCGGGCGTGCCCGTCGCGGTACTGGGCGAGGACCTCGGCGATCTCGTGGAGCACCCGCGGGGGCGCCGCGTCCGCGTCGGGCAGGTACAGCTGCCAGGCGTCGTACGGGGAGCTCTCGGACTCGACGCGCAGCGACAGCCCGTCCCGCGCGGGGGCCGCCCGCCGTGCGGGGATCACCGGCGCCGAAGGGCTGCGCGCGACGGTGCGACCGCTCGCGGTCAGCACGTAGCAGGGCACCTTGCCCAGGTGGGCGCAGGCCCGGTCGAGGAGTTCGTCGGGGCCGGCCCCGCGCTCCAGGAGCCGGCTCAGCTCGGCGCGCACGTTCTCGGGGAGCGCGAAGGTCCGGGTCGGGCGGCGGCTGAGGTCGCCCCACTGGCGCAGGTAGACGGCCTCGGTGACCGCCCGGAAGCTGGTCCGCGCCGGGACGGCCACCAGCGGCACCCGGTAGGCCCGGCAGGCGGCGACGAGGTCGTCGGGGACCCCTCCGTGGGTCTCCTCACCCGCGAAGAGGGCGGTGGCCCCGGCCCCGGCGAGCGCCGAGACGAAACGGTCCACCTTCCTCGGGTCGCCCTCCTGCCACCACACGAGTCCGCTGAGCACCAGCTCCCCGGGACCCAGGAAACGGCCCGGGTCCTCCAGGTCGGTGGCGGTGACCCCGCTGACCTCGTGGCCGAGAAGGGCCTCCTCACCCCAGAGCAGTGTGAGACCGAGGCTGTCGGACTGAAGCAGGTCGAGGACGTGCATGGCAGGGACTCCTTGCGGTGGGGGTGACCCACATTCGCCAGGTGAATACGAGAAATCTCATCGTAAATGCAAGGGCAGCCCCTGCCTATGGCTCTTGGTTGATTATCCAAGGGGAACCGCTGGAACCTGTCCGGTTTCCGTGTCCGGGACCAGTCGTTTCGGCCCCCGGCCCGTTGCTTCACTGAGGAGGACGCCCGGGTTGGAGAGAGGCTGGTGGCGCGAAATGGACCTCAACACGGTGCTCGACGTGCGTGACGCGCGCCGCCGTGAGCCCTGGCGCCCCGGTGACGCCTGGCTCGGCGGGGGCACGTACCTCTTCTCCGAGCCGCAGCCCCACATCCGCCGCCTCGTCGACCTCTCCCGCATGGGCTGGCCGCCCCTGTCCTGGCAGCCCGACGGCTCCCTCGACATCGCCGCCACCTGCACCATCACCGAGCTCTCGCGCTTCGGCCGGTCGCTGGCGATGACCGCCGCTCCGCTGATCGAGCAGTGCTGCCGGGCCTTCCTCGCCAGTTTCAAGATCTGGAACATGGCCACCGTCGGCGGCAACCTCTGCAACGGCCTGCCGGCCGGCCCGATCATCTCCCTGTCGGCGGGCCTCGACGGCACCGTCCTGCTCCAGGGCCAGGACGGCGCCACCCGCCGGCTCGCCGTCACCGACTTCATCCGCGGCGCGGGCGTCAAGGACCTGCGCGAGGGCGACCTGCTGCGCTCGGTCCGCATCCCGGCCCGCGCGCTGCGCTGCCGGACGGCCTTCCGCCAGGCCTCCCTCTACGGACTGGGCCGTTCCGGCGCCCTGATCATCGGCACGGCCGACCCCCAGGACGGCTCCTTCGCCGTGACCGTCTCGGCCGCCACCACCCGCCCCTTCCGCTTCTGGTTCGCCCTGTGGCCGACCGCCGCCGAGCTGCGGGCGGCCATCGACGACACCGTCCGCGCCGACGAGTGGTTCGACGACATCCACGGGCTGCCCGCCTGGCGGCGCCACATGGCGCTGCGCCTGGCGGAGGAGATCCGCCGCGAACTCACGCTGGAGGAGGCTTCCCGATGAGCTACGGGATCGAGATCAACGAGCAGCGCTTCGAGGACCAGCCGCGGGCCGGCCAGTGCCTGCGCACCTATCTGCGCGAGCGCGGCTGGTTCGGCGTGAAGAAGGGCTGCGACCAGGGCGACTGCGGGGCCTGCACGGTCCACGTCGACGGCGCGCCCGTGCACAGTTGCCTCTACCCGGCGGTCCGCGCCGAGGGCCGCTCCGTCACCACCGTCGAGGGCCTGGCCAAGCCGGGCGGCGAGCTCCACCCGGCACAGCAGCAGTTCCTCGACGCCCAGGGCTTCCAGTGCGGCTTCTGCACGGCCGGCTTCCTGATGACCACCGCAGCCCTCCAGGCCGAGGAGGGCACGGCCCACGACGACGGCAAGCTCCAGGACCTCCCGCGCGCCTTCAAGGGCAACATCTGCCGCTGTACGGGGTACCGCGCCATCGAGGACGCGGTGCGCGGGGTCAAGCACACCGAGAGCCCCGAGGCGGGAAAGGCCGTCGGCAAGTCCCTGGGCGCCCCCGCCGGCCCGCTCGTCGTCACCGGCACCGCCCGCTACACCTTCGACGTCGAGGTGCCGGGGCTGCTGCACATGAAGCTGCTGCGCTCCCCGCACCCGCACGCCCGGATCGTCTCCATCGACACCCGCGACGCCCTGGATGTCCCCGGCGTGCACGCCGTCTTCACCCACCACGACTCCCCCGACCGGCTGTACTCCTCCGCCCGCCACGAGCACCCCACCGAAGACCCCATGGACACCCGCGTCCTGGACGACGTGGTCCGCTTCGTCGGCCAGCGCGTGGCGGCCGTCGTCGCCGACAGCGAGCAGGCGGCCGAGGAGGGCTGCCGCCGCGTGGTCGTCACGTACGAGGAACTGCCGTACGTGATCGACCCGGAGGAGGCCATGCTCCCGGGCGCGCCCGTCCTCCACCCCAAGGGCCCCGAATCGGGGATCTTCCGGGCCGGGAACAACGTGTGCGGAGAGGTCCACAACACCCTCGGCGACATGGAGAAGGGGTACGCGGAGGCGGACGTCGTCTACGAGGAGACCTTCCAGACCCAGCGCGTGCAGCACGCCAGCCTGGAGACCCACGGCAGCGTCGCGTACTTCGAACCCAAGGAGGAGGGCGACGGCGAGCGCATCACCGTCCGTTCCTCCACCCAGGCGCCGTTCCTGACCCGGCGGGCGCTGTGCGCCCTCTACGACCTGGGTGAGGACGAGGTCCGTGTCGTGGCGGGCCGCGTGGGCGGCGGGTTCGGTGGCAAGCAGGAAATGCTGACCGAGGACATCGTCTTCCTCGCCGCCCTGAAGCTGCGGCGGCCGGTGAAACTCGAATTCACCCGGGCCGAGCAGTTCTACGGTGCCACCACCCGCCACCCCTTCAAGATCACCATCAAGATCGGCGCCAAGTCCGACGGCACCCTGACCGCCCTGCGCATCCGCGTGCTCTCCAACACCGGCGCCTACGGCAACCACGGCCCGGCGGTCATGTTCCACAGCGTCGGCGAGTCCTTCGCCGTCTACAAGGCGCCGAACAAGCAGGTGGAGGCGTACTCCGTCTACACCAACGGCGTGCCGGCCGGCGCCTTCCGCGGCTACGGCCTGGGGCAGGTCCTCTTCGCCCTCGAATCGGCGATGGACGAGCTCGCGCTCCGGCTCGGCATGGACCCGCTCGAACTGCGCGAGAAGAACGTCATCGGCGCCGGCGACCACCTGGTGACCCCGATCGGCCACGAGGAGGACCTCTTCATCGCCTCGTACGGGATGAAGCAGTGCATGGACGTCGTCCGCAAGGCCATCGCCGAGGACCGCAGCCACGAGGACGTGCCGGAGGGCTGGCTGACCGGCACGGGCTCGGCCGTCGCGATGATCGCGACCGGTCCGCCCGGCGGACACTTCGCCGACGCCACCGTCAGCCTGCTGCGCGACGGGACGTACGACATCGCCGTGGGCACGGCCGAGTTCGGCAACGGCACCACCACCGTCCACAAGCAGATCACCGCCGGCGCGCTGAACACCACCGTCGACCGGATCACGGTCCGCCAGTCGGACACGGACGTCGTCCGGCACGACACCGGTGCGTTCGGCTCGGCCGGCACGGTGGTGGCGGGCAAGGCCGTGCTGCTGGCGGCCGACTCGCTCGCGGAGCGCCTCAAGACCATCGCGGCCCGGCACACGGGCGCGGCCCGGCACCTGTGCGGGCTGGAGGCCGAGGCCTTCGACTGCGCGGGCCGGGTCGTCACCCTCAAGGAGCTGTACGAGGCCGCGTACGACAAGGGCAAGCTGCACGAGGTGACGGCCGAGGGCCACTGGACCGGCTCCCCCCGCTCGGTGGCCTTCAACGCCCAGTGGTTCCGCCTGGCGGTGGACCCCGGCACCGGCGAGATGAGGATCCTGCGCAGCGTGCACGCGGCGGACGCGGGCAAGGTCATGAACCCGATGCAGTGCCGCGGCCAGGTCGAGGGCGGCGTGGCCCAGGCCCTGGGCGCCACCCTCTTCGAGACCGTACGGGTGGACGAGCGCGGGGAGGTCACCACGGCCGCCTTCCGCCGCTACCGCCTCCCGCAGTACGCGGACGTCCCGCGCACGGAGGTCCACTTCATGGAGACCTCGGACTCGATCGGGCCGCTCGGCGCCAAGTCCATGTCCGAGAGCCCCTTCAACCCGGTCGCCCCGGCCTTCGCGAACGCCCTGCGGGACGCGACGGGCGTGCGGTTCACCGAGATGCCGGTGACACGCGACGTGGTCTGGCAGGGCATTGCCCGGAAGTTGCAAGGTGAATCCCACAAATGACACCCAGCTGCGGCTCATAGGTACACCTGAACCTTGCAGATGAGGTTCCAGGCAGACGCGAGTCGGGCATGCCCTACCCATGGCCACACTCCTGCTGCACGGCGATCTCGACCATCCGGCGACCCTGAGCGTCCGCGACCTGCGGGCCTGGCCGCAGCACCGGGCCGAGGTCACGTTCGACTGTGCGACCAACGGCCCGCAGCACCACGTCTTCGAGGGCGCGCTGCTGCGGGACGTGATCTCGGGTGCGGGCCCCGTCTTCGACGCCCGCCGCCGCAAGGACCGCAGCCGCTACCTCCTCGCCGTCAGCGGCGGCGACGGCCACCACACCGTCCTGTCCTGGGCGGAGCTGGACGACGACTTCTGCGGCAGCCCGGTCCTGCTGGCCACCCGCCTCGACGGCGCGGACCTCGACGGGCCGGGCAGCCAGCTGGTGGTCCCCTCCGACCGCTGCGGCGCCCGCTACGTCAGCGCCGTCACCCACGTGTGGTTCGGCACCCTGACCGTCCCGGCGCTCGTCGGGGTGTGATCCCCCCCCCCGTTACCTTTTTTGTGGCTCCGCAATGGGGCTACCGGCCTTCGGGTCCGGCATGACTTCCCCCCCTTGTTGCGGTTGATGATCCGGGGGGTGGTGTCACCG
>NZ_JBGWAB010000166.1:0-15501 GCF_041862025.1 Streptomyces sp. AB3(2024) | reverse complement strand
AACAAATAACAACTATTTTAGTTTATTTAAGAGTTTTGATTTGCCTATGTGGGGTGGCGGGGGGGGGGGGGGGGGGGGGGGGGGGGGGGGGGGGTTGGGGGGGGGGGGGGGTGGGGGCGTCGGGGTGGGCGTCGGGGTCGGCTTCGGCGGTGGCGGCGTCGGCGTGGGGGTGGGCGTCGGCTTCGGCGGGCAGGGCGGGGGAGGCGGCGGCGGGCAGTGGTGGCCGCCACCGTGCCCCCCGCCGTGCCCGCCGCCGTGTCCGTCGTGGTGATGTCCGCCACCCCGGCCGGCATCGTCCGCGCCGCCGCCGGCGGTCGCGAACGCCTCCAGGACGGTCCGGCCGTCCCCGGCGTCGATCGTCGCGTAAGCGCAGCTATCGGCCACGGCCGGTGAGGCGGACAGGGCCGCCCACAGCAGGACCGGAACCGCCAGCAGGCGCCTGGCACAGGCTCTGTTCACCCGGGGAGCATGCGGCCGCGCGCGCCCGCGCGCGCGGGGCACGGAACCGGTTCGCCTGAACGGGCGGAGTTGGCACCGTAGAGGTTTGAGCCAGCTCCGGAGCGCCTCGGACCGCCCTCCGGTCAAATCTCAAAAGGTATTTGTCGGTTTCTTCACCAGAGGTGTCCGGACCTGCACGTGCCTTTGGTGTGTGACCAAGAACGGACCGCCAATTTCCGCTTTTACTCGCTCCGTTGGCAAATGATCAGTACATTCGGCTCGGACAGGAGTCCGACCCCCGTCCCACCCCCCGGACGGACCGGCACGACGACGGCTTGGAGACCCCGATGGAACGCCCCGCCTGGGCCCCGCCAGGCATCGACATATCGGTGCCGAGCGTGTCCCGCATCTACGATTACTACCTGGGCGGCTCCCACAATTTCGAGGTCGACCGCCAGGCGGCCCGCCGGGCCATGGAATTCATGCCGGGGCTCCCCAAGATCATGCAGGCCAACCGGGCATTCATGCGCCGCGCCGTCCGCCACGCGGTCGCCGAGGGCATCACACAGTTCCTCGACATCGGCTCCGGCATCCCGACTTTCGGCAACGTCCACGAGGTCGCCCACGCCGCGAGCCCCGAGGCCCACGTGGTCTACGTCGACCACGACCCGGTGGCCGTGGCGCACAGCCAGGCCGTCCTGGCCGGTGACGAGCGCTCCGGCGTCGTCGCCGCCGACCTGCGCAAGCCGCAGGACATCCTGTCCGCTCCCGAAACCGCCCGGCTGCTGGACCTCGACCGGCCCGTCGCGCTGCTGCTGGTCGCCGTCCTGCACTTCCTGGAGGACACCGACGAGCCCTGCGCCGCCGTCGCGCAGCTGCGCGAAGCGCTGGCCCCCGGCAGCCTGCTGATCCTCACCCACGCCTCCTACGAGGGCATTCCGCTCACCGAGGAGGTCGCGTCCGGCACGGTCGGCGTCTACCGCGACATCCGCAACCCGCTGGTCATGCGGAACCACAACGCCATCAGCGGCTTCTTCGACGGCTTCGAACTGCTGGAGCCGGGCCTGGTGTCGATGCCCGACTGGCGTCCGGACCGCACCGGTCCGCTCGCGGAGGGCGAGGCTCCGGAGGACCCGTACGCCTTCTCGGGCTACGGCGGCGTGGGACGCAAGGCGTGAGACTCCCCGCTCCGACCCCGCCACCCGCCACCCCGAGTCCGTCCCGCGAGGCGGACACCGGCCGGGCGACGCCCCCGCAGGACCCGCCGGCACCCCTCGAAACGCCCGGCCCGCACTCGGGCCGGGCGCCGCTGCGCGAGCTGCGCAGCGGACTTGAGGACCGGATCGCGCGTTTCGCGACGATCTGGGGACGGGCCATCTTCCCCGTCACGGCCACATCGCTGACCCGGCCCGAGTTCGAACGGCACCTGGTCCCCCTCACCCGTACCCTCACCGAGGCCCTCCACGCCCGGCCCTTCGACGCCGGTGTCGCCCAGCGCGTCGGCGCCGAACTGGTCGCCGTGCACTGCACCGACCCCGAGGCGCTCGCCGGCACCCTGGGCGTGGTCGAGTCCTACCTGGTCCTCTACTGCGGGCCGGACGGCTCCGGGACCGAGGGGACCGAGGAGTACCGTTCCCGCTGTGCGCGGCTCCAGCACGGCATCGCGGCCGGTTTCGCCCGGGCCCTGCGCGAGCGGACCCTGCGGGAACAGGAGGCCATCGCCCGCTCCGCCCTGACGGCACGCATCGACGCACAGCAGGCCCTGCACGCGAGCGAGGAACGCTTCCGGGCGGTCTTCGAGGGCGCGGCCGTCGGGATCGGCATCGCCGACCTGCAGGGCAACGTGCTGGAGGTCAACGACACCCTGCTCCAGATGTTCGGCGGCCTCGAAGGCCACGTCCGGGGCCGCAACGTCAGCGAATGGGGACATCCCGACGACACCCCGCACGTCTGGCGGATGTACGGGGAGCTGGTGCGCGGGGAGCGCGAGCACTACCGGGTGGAGAAGCCCTACTACCGGCACGACGGGACCGTCCTGTGGACCAACCTGACGGTGTCGCTGCTGCGCGACGCCGACGGCGTCCCCCAGTACCAGCTGGCCCTGATGGAGGACACCACCGAGCGCCGCCTGCTCAACCTGCGCCTGCGCTACGAGGCCACCCACGACGCGCTCACCGGGCTGCCCAACCGCACGCTGTTCTTCGAACGGCTGGAGAAGGCCCTCGGCGGAGCGCCCACCAGTCGCTTCGGCCTGTGCTACCTCGACCTCGACGGGTTCAAGGCGGTCAACGACAGCCTCGGCCACTCGGCGGGCGACCGGCTGCTGGTGGAGGTGGCCGACCGGCTCCAGAGCTGCGCGACCGGACCGGGGGAGGTGGTCGCGCGCCTGGGCGGCGACGAGTTCGTCGCCCTGACCACCGGGCCCGCCGCCGACAGCGAGGAGAAGGTGACGGACCTGGCCGTGCGGATCCTCTCCGCGCTGTCCACCCCCATCCGGCTGGAGGGCCGGGAGCTCACGGTACGCGGCAGCATCGGCATCGTGGAGGGCCGGGCGGGTGAACGCACCGCGGCCGAGGTGCTGCGCAGCGCCGACATCACCATGTACCGGGCCAAGGCGGCCGGGGGCAACCGCTTCGAGTTCGCCGACGCGGAGGCCGACGCCCGCGCCATCACCCGGCACGGACTGACCAACGCCCTGCCGGCCGCGCTGGAACGCGGCGAGTTCTTCATCGAGTACCAGCCGCTGGTGCACATGCACGACGGCAGCGTGCACGGCGCCGAGGCGCTGGTGCGCTGGTCGCACCCGCAGTACGGGGTCCTCGGCCCGGACCGCTTCATCCCGCTCGCGGAGCGGACCGGACTGATCGTGCCGCTCGGCCGCTGGGTCCTGGAGGAATCGGTCCGCCAGGCCCGCAACTGGCAGCGCCAGCACGGCGGGGCGACCCTGCGCGTCAACGTCAACCTCTCGCCGACCCAGCTTCACCACCCGGGCCTGGTCGCCGACACCGTGCGCGTGCTGGAGAGCTCCGGCCTGGCCCCGGGCTCCCTGTGCCTGGAGGTGACCGAATCGGCGCTGATCGGAGCCGACGACGAACTCCTGGAGCCCCTGCGCCGACTCGCCGCCCTCGGCGTGGACATCGCCCTCGACGATTTCGGCACCGGCTACTCGAACCTGGCCAACCTCCGCCGCCTCCCGGTCAGCGTCCTGAAGCTGGACCGCTCCTTCACCCAGGGGATGCAGCAGCAGCCGGCCAACCCCGTCGACGTCAAGATCGTGGAGGGCATCGTCGCCCTGGCTCACAGCCTCGAACTCGCGGTGACGGTCGAGGGGGTGGAGACCGGCGCCCAGGCGGCCCAGCTCCGCGCCCTCGGCTGCGACACCGCCCAGGGCTGGTACTACGCCCGCCCCGGATCCCCGGACCGCATCCACGCCCTCTCCCTCTCGGACGCCGTACCCACCTCTTCCTGACGCCTGCCCGGCCGTCTGCCCGGCCGCCCGGCGGGGCCGGAACCCGGAGCCGGGGTCCGGGCCGAAGCCCGGCGTCGCGGCGGCCGGGCCGGGTGGGGGAGGGCCGGGGCAGTCGGGCCGGGCCGGTGTCAGTCCAGGCCTGCCTCCGTTCCCCGGCCGGGCGTCCGGACGGCTGCCAGAACCCGCTCGTACCGCTGTGAGGTGTCGGCCAGGACCTCGGCGGCCACCGGCAAGCGCTCGGCCCCGTACCCGTCGAGCACCTCCTCACCGGCCTGTCCGGTGAGGGCCGCGATCAGCGTCCGGCCGAGGGCGGCCGCGTCCTGGATGCCGGTGTTCATGCCCAGCCCGCCGGCTATGGGGTGGACGTGCGCGGCGTCCCCGGCGAGAAAGGCCCGGCCCTCCCGCATCCGGGCGGCCATGCGGACGTTGACCCGCCAGGAGGAGAGCCACGTGGCGTCCGCGAGCCGGACCCCCGGCATCCGGGCGTGCCGGTCGAAGAGCCGCTGGAAGCTCTCCAGCGACGCCGGAAGCACTCCGCCCCGCCCGTCCTGCTCGGGTGCGGCCTGCAACTGGAAGGTGTCCGTCCCCGGCATCGGGCAGAGCAGTATCCCGCCGCCCTCCGAGGTGAACCACTGGTGCCAGAAATCCCTGCTGAGCCCGGGGGCCCGGACGTCCCCGACGACCATCGCGGGCTCCTCCTCCCCGCTGCCTTCGAAGGGGATGCCGAGGACTTTGCGGGTGGCGCTGCGCCCGCCGTCGCACCCGGCGAGATAGCGGGCCCCGATCCCTGTGCCGTCCGCCAGTTCCGCGCGGACCCCGGCCGCGTGCTGGGTGATCCCGGCGAGCCGGGACCCGTACTCGACCTGGACACCCAGGGCGGCGAGCCGGTCGCGCAGTGCCTCTTCGACCTGCCACTGCCCGATCAGCAGGCCGCCGCCGGGCATGGGAGTGTCGTTGACGTGCGCTCCGTCGAAGTACTTGCGCAGGACCACCTCGCTGCCTCCGACGGCCGTCATGGACTCGGCGGCGCCCAGCCCCTGGAGGACATCGAGGCTGCTCGGCCAGAGCCCCTTGCCGCGGGACTCGCGGTGCGGCGCGCCGCGCCCCTCGATGACGCGGACGGCAGCTCCGCTCAGGGCGAGTTCACAGGCCAGGGTCAGCCCCGTGGGGCCGGATCCCACGATCAGTACGTCGGTCATCGGATGTCCTCTCGTCGTCGATGACACAAGGAAAGCGCCCCCGGGGAGAAAAAGCAACCCGGTAATGAAATTAACTCGGTCACAATTCCGTGGTACGGTGGACGCATGGACAACACGACGGGTCTGCGCGAGAGCAAGAAGCTGCGTACGCGTCGCCTGCTGGCGGCCACGGCGCTGGAACTCTTCCTGGAACGGGGCTTCGACGCCGTGTCCGTGGCCGATGTCGCGGCCGCGGCCGAGGTGTCCAAACCCACCCTGTTCCGGTACTTCCCGAGCAAGGAGGACCTGGTGCTCGACCGCTTCGCCGACCATCAGGACGAGGTGGCCCGCATCGTGCGCGACCGGGGCGCGGGCCTCACTCCGGTCGGGGCGGTGCGCGCGCACTTCCTGGCGGCCCTCGCCGAGCGCGATCCGATCACCGGCCTCTGTGACCACCCCGACGTGCTGGCCTTCCAGGGGCTGCTCTACTCCACCACGAGCCTGGAGGCCCGGATCGCCCATTACACGGCCCGCGAGGTGGAGCTGCTCGCCGCGGCCCTGGAAGCGGAGTCGGTGCCGCCGCTCGCCGCCCGGCTCGCCGCCACGCACCTGGTGGCGGCCCGTCACGAGCTCGGCCGGGAGAACTGGCGCCGCCTCGCGGCGGGCGCCACCGTCGACGAAGTCCATCCGGCGGCCGTGGCCGAGGCGGACCAGGCCTTCGGCATGCTGGCCGACGGCTTCGACCGGACCATGCTCCCGCCGAGACGTCCGAGCTGACGTCCGAGCCGGCGTTTGGGCTGATGGCGCGGCCGCGCAAGGATCAGCGGCCGGGGAGGGTGCGGGACGTGCCCGGCGCCGGCCGCTCAGCCGACGAGCATGCGCTTCAGTTCGCGCGCCGCGCGCGGAGGTGCCACGTCGGTACGGTGGGCCAGCGCGATCGTGCGGCGCAGCGGCGAGCCCGCGAGCCGTGTGGCGCGCAGGCCCGGACCAGCGGTGTCGACGACCATGGCCGGGACCACGGCGATGCCCAGACCCGCCCGCACGAAGCCCAGTACCGCGTCCATCTCGCCGCCCTCCACCGTGAACACCGGCTCGAAGCCCGCCGCCCGGCATGCCGCCACCGTCAGGTCTCGCAGGTCGTAGCCGTGGCGGAACATCACCATCGGCTCGTCCCGCAGGTCCGAGATGGCCGGTTCCCGCCCGCCCGCCGGCGGCGGGAGATCGGCCGACGAGACCACCACCAGGTCCTCCGTCAGCAGCTCCACCGTCGTCAGCGCGGGCGCCGAGGGCGGCAGCGGCAGCGCGATCAGGGCCAGGTCCAGCACCCCCCGCGCCAGTTCGCGTACGAGGTCCAGCGAACCGCTCTCCTCGATCAGCAGCTCGATCCCCGGGTGCGCCGTGTGGAAGGCTCGCAGCACCGCCGGCAGCAGGCCCGTGCAGACGCTCGGCGTCGCGCCCAGCCGGACCCGGCCGCGCCGCAGCTGCGCCAGCTCCTGCACCTCCAGCCGCGCCGTGTCCGCGTCGGCCAGGATCCGCCGCGCCAGCGGCAGCAGTGCCTCGCCCGCGTCGGTGAGTGCGATGTTCCCCCGGGCGCGGCTGAAGAGTTCGGCGCCCAGCTCCCGTTCGAGCGCCTTGATCTGCTGCGACAGCGACGGCTGCGCCACGTGCTCACGCTCGGCGGCGCGGGTGAAGTGCCGGGTCTCGGCGACGGCCACGAAGTAGACGAGCTGCTGGAACTGCATACCACCAGGCTAGCGCCCACGATAGGTATTGACTATCGCGATCAGCTCCACCATGTCTTGGACCTTTCGGGACCTTGGTCCTTACGGTCGATGGCATGGCTCTGGCAACGCGGACGGATCGACGGCCGTCCACCACGCGCACCATCTGGGACTCCACCGTCGGCAAGAAGTCCGTGATGGCCGTATCCGGCCTGATCATGCTCGGCTATCTCGTCGTGCACATGCTCGGCAACCTCAAGATCTTCTTCGGGGCGAACGAGTTCAACGGCTACGCCCACTGGCTGCGCACCCTCGGCTCACCGTTCCTGCACCACGAGTGGGCCCTGTGGATCGTGCGCGTGGTCCTGGTCGCCGCCGTCGTCGCGCACGCCGTGTGCGCCTACCAGCTCAGCCGGCGTGACATCAAGGCACGCCCGGTGAAGTACGCCCACAAGCGCCGACGAGCGAGCTACGCCACCCGCACGATGCGCTGGGGCGGGATCGTCCTCGCCCTCTTCATCGTCTGGCACCTCCTCGACCTCACCACGCTCACCGTCAACGAGCGCGCCTGGGCCGGCCACCCCTACGAGAACGTCCTCGCCACCTTCTCGACCTGGTACGGGAACACCATCTACATCGTGGCGATGGCGGCCCTCGGCCTCCACGTCCGCCACGGCTTCTGGAGCGCCGCGCAGACCCTCGGCGCGGGCAGCGCCCGGCGCGAGCGGACGCTGAAGTTCCTGGCCAACGCCCTGGCCCTCGTCCTCTTCGCGGGCTTCGTGTCCGTCCCCGTCGCCGTCATGACCGGAATGGTGAGCTGACCGTGAACACCGATCACTCCGATCGCACCCATCACTCCGACCACACCCATCACTCCGACCACACCGATCACTTCGACCAGTCCGATCACGCGGCCCACACCGCCTACGCCGACTACACGACCGGCGACCCGATCGCCGACACCAAGGCCCCCGAGGGCCCGATCGCAGAACGCTGGGACCGCCGCCGCTTCGAGGCCAAGCTCGTCAACCCCGCCAACCGCCGCAAGCACCGTGTCATCGTCGTCGGCACCGGCCTGGCGGGCGGCGCGGCCGGCGCCACCCTCGCGGAGCAGGGCTACCACGTCGTCCAGTTCTGCTTCTCGGACTCCCCGCGCCGCGCGCACTCCATCGCCGCGCAGGGCGGCATCAACGCCGCGAAGAACTACCGCAACGACGGGGACTCCGTCCACCGCCTCTTCTACGACACCGTCAAGGGCGGGGACTTCCGCGCCCGCGAGTCCAACGTCCACCGCCTCGCCCAGATCTCCGTCGAGATCATCGACCAGTGCGTGGCCCAGGGCGTTCCCTTCGCCCGCGAGTACGGTGGCCTCCTCGACACCCGCTCCTTCGGCGGCGTCCAGGTCTCCCGCACCTTCTACGCCCGCGGCCAGACCGGTCAGCAGCTGCTGCTCGGCGCCTACCAGGCGCTGTCGCGGCAGATCGCCGCCGGGAACGTCGAGATGCACGCCCGCACCGAGATGCTCGACCTGATCACCGTCGACGGAGTCGCCCGCGGCATCGTCGTCCGCGACCTGGTCACCGGAAGGATCTCCACCCACTACGCCGACGCCGTGGTGCTGGCCAGCGGCGGGTACGGCAACGTCTTCTACCTCTCCACCAACGCCATGAACTCCAACGCGACCGCCGTCTGGCGGGCGCACCGGCGCGGGGCGTACTTCGCCAACCCCTGCTTCACCCAGATCCACCCCACCTGCATCCCGCGCACCGGCGACCACCAGTCCAAGCTCACCCTGATGAGCGAGTCCCTGCGCAACGACGGCCGCATCTGGGTCCCCCGGGCCAAGGGCGACACCCGCCCCGCCGCCGAGATCCCCGAAGCGGAGCGCGACTACTACCTGGAGCGGATCTACCCCTCCTTCGGCAACCTCGTGCCCCGCGACATCGCCTCCCGCGCCGCGAAGAACGTCTGCGACGAGGGCCGCGGCGTCGGCCCCGGCGGGCAGGGCGTCTACCTCGACTTCGCCGACGCCATCCGCCGCATGGGCCGCGACAAGGTCGCCGAGAAGTACGGCAACCTCTTCGACATGTACGAGCGGATCACCGCCGAGAACCCGTACGAGATCCCGATGCGGATCTACCCCGCCGTGCACTACACGATGGGCGGCCTGTGGGTCGACTACGACCTCCAGACGACCGTCCCCGGCCTGTTCGCGATCGGCGAGGCCAACTTCTCCGACCACGGGGCCAACCGCCTCGGCGCCTCCGCCCTCATGCAGGGCCTCGGAGACGGCTATTTCGTGCTCCCCTCGACCATCAACGACTACCTCGCCCGCCACCCGCACCACGAGGAGGTCGACGACAGCCACCCCGAGGCCGCGGCCGCCGTCCGCGAGACCCGCGACTGCCTCGCCAAGCTGCTCGCCGTCGACGGGGACCGCACGCCCGACTCCTTCCACCGCGAGATCGGCGAACTCATGTGGGAGTACTGCGGGATGGCCCGCACCGAGGAGGGCCTGCGCAAGGCCCTGAACCGCATTCCGGAGATCCGCGAGGAGTTCTGGCGGCGCATCAAGGTCCCCGGCAGCGGCGAGGAGTTCAACCAGTCGCTGGAGAAGGCCAACCGCATCGTCGACTACCTCGAACTCGCCGAGCTGATGTGCCTCGACGCCCTCCACCGCGCCGAGTCCTGCGGCGGCCACTTCCGCGAGGAGTCCCAGACCCCGGACGGCGAAGCGGCCCGCCGCGACGAGGAGTTCGGCTACGCCGCCGCCTGGGAGTACCGCGGCACCGCGGCCGCACCCGTCCTGCACAAGGAAGACCTCGTCTTCGAGTACGTCCACCCCACCCAGCGGAGCTACGCATGAAGCTCACCCTGCGCGTCTGGCGCCAGCGGAACACCGACGCCCCCGGCGCCATGGCCTCCTACGAGGTCGACGGCATCTCGAAGGACATGTCCTTCCTGGAGATGCTCGACACCCTGAACGAGGACCTCATCCTGCGCGGCGAGGACCCGGTGGCCTTCGACCACGACTGCCGCGAGGGCATCTGCGGCGCGTGCAGCCTCGTCATCAACGGCGACGCCCACGGACCCGAGCGCACCACCACCTGCCAGCTGCACATGCGTTCCTTCGCCGACGGGGACACCATCGACGTCGAACCGTGGCGGGCCTCGGCCTTCCCCGTGGTCAAGGACCTCGTCGTGGACCGCAGCGCCTTCGACCGGATCATCCAGGCCGGCGGCTACATCACGGCGCCGACCGGATCCGCCCCCGAGGCGCACGCCACCGCCGTGCCCAAGCCCGATGCCGACTCCGCCTTCGAGCACGCCGAGTGCATCGGCTGCGGCGCCTGCGTGGCGGCCTGCCCCAACGGCTCCGCGATGCTGTTCACCTCCGCCAAGATCAACCACCTCAACGTGCTCCCGCAGGGTTCCCCCGAGCGCGAGACGCGGGTGCTGGACATGGTGGGCCGGATGGACGACGAGGGCTTCGGCGGCTGCACCCTGACCGGCGAATGCGCCACGGCCTGCCCCAAGGGCATCCCGCTGCCGTCGATCGCCGCGATGAACAGGGAATGGCTCCGCGCGGTCCGCAAGGGCTGAGCCCAGGCGGCCCGCACCCGTCGGCCAGGCGGCCCGCACCCGTCGGCCAGGCGGCCCGCACCCGTCGGCCAGGCGGCCCGCACCCGTCGGCCAGGCGGCCCGCACCCGTGGGCCGACGGCCGCACCCGTGGGCCGGGGGCCGCCCTCACCCGGTGGGCCCCGCGGTCCGGGCCGGCCCCGCCGGAGCGCCGTTCCGCCACCGGTGGGCCCGTCGTCCGTTCGGGCGGTGGGCCGATCGGCCGATCCGATCGGCCGACCGGGCGCTCGTACGGGCCCCGCGCCGCGCCGCGCCCCGGCCGCGCCCGGGGCGTGCGGTTCAGTGGACCCCATGCCACAAGCCCCCGCCGGGTCCGGACCGCGCCGACGCAGCGTGCTGGCCGCCGCGGCACTCGCCCCCCTGGCGACGGCCGGATGCGCCGACGAAGATGCCTCACGCAGTCCGGCGCCCGGCCCCCAGCCGCCCCCCAAGGACGCCCTCGTCATGGTGATGCGGCACGCGGAGAAGCCCTACGCCGGGGACACCGGCGAGGACGACGACGGCGTCGAGCACCCCGGCCACCTCGCCGGCCGGGGCGTGCGCCGCGCCGAAGAGCTGCACCTGCTGTTCGCGCCGACCGCCGGCGCCCGCCTGCCCCGGCCCGCCGTGCTCTTCGCGACCGGCGGGCCGGCGAACGCCCCCGCCCGGTGCAGACAGACCCTGGAGCCCCTGGCCACCGCCCTGCGGATGCCCGTACGAGGTGAATTCGCCCTCGGCGCCGAAACGGACCTGGCCCGCGAGGTCCTGGCCGCCCGGATGCCCGTCCTCGTCTGCTGGGAGCACACCGGCATCCCCCGGCTGCTCCACGCCCTCGGAGCGGACCGGGTCCGCGGCCTCCCCGCGGCCTGGCCCGACCGCTACGACCTCGTCTGGGTCCTCACCCGCACCCGGGGCCACTGGGCCTTCCGCGAACTCCCGCAGCACCTGCTGCCGGGCGACGCGTAGGACACCCGGCCTACGCCGGTTCCAGCGCGCGGGCCAGGTAGCCGGCCGTACGGCCCTCGCCCCGGGCGGCGACCTCCGCGGGCGGGCCGCAGGCCGTGACCCGGCCGCCCTCCGCGCCGCCGCCCGGACCCAGGTCGACGACCCAGTCCGCGCCCGCCACCACCTCCATGTCGTGCTCCACGACCACCACCGAGTGCCCCGCGTCCACCAGCCCGTGCAACTGCCCCAGCAGCACCCGCACGTCGGCCGGGTGCAGACCCGTCGTCGGCTCGTCCAGCAGGTACAGGGTGTGGTCGCGGCGCAGCCGCTGCAGCTCCGTCGCCAGCTTGATCCGCTGCGCCTCGCCGCCCGAGAGCTCCGTCGCCGGCTGCCCCAGCCGCAGGTAGCCCAGACCGATGTCCGCCAGCGCCCGCAGGCTGCGCGCCGCCGCCGGGACGTCCGCGAAGAAGACGGCCGCCGCCTCCACGGTCAGCCCCAGGACCTGCGCGATGTCCAGACCGGCGTACCGGACCTCCAGCGTCTCGGCGTTGTACCGGGCGCCCGCGCAGACCGGGCAGGGGGCGTACGTACTGGGCAGGAAGAGCAGCTCGACGGAGACGAAGCCCTCGCCCTGGCAGGTCTCGCAGCGTCCGCCCGGCACGTTGAAGGAGAACCGGCCCGCCTTCCAGCCGCGCGCCTTCGACTCCGGCAGCGCGGTGAACAGCCTGCGCACCACGTCGAACAGACCCGTGTACGTGGCCAGGTTGGAGCGGGGCGTCCGGCCGATCGGCTTCTGGTCCACCTCCACCAGCCGCCGCACCGGGAAGTCCGCCTCCGCCAGCCGCCCGTCGACCTCCCGCGCGAGCACCTGACCCACCAGCGTGGACTTGCCCGAACCCGACACCCCGGTCACCGCCGTGAACACCCCGAGCGGGAAGTCCACCGTCAGATCGCGCAGGTTGTGCCGGTCGGCGCCGGTGACCCGGACCGTCCCGGTGGCCGTACGCACCGGCCGGGCGGCTCCCGCCGCCTCCGGCCGCGGGAAGAGGTGGCGGGCCGTCGCCGACTCCGCCACCCCCGCGAGCCCCTCCGGCGGCCCGCTGTACAGCACCCGGCCCCCGTGCTCCCCGGCCAGCGGACCGACGTCCACCAGCCAGTCCGCGTGCCGCACCACGTCCAGGTGGTGCTCCACCACGAAGACGGTGTTCCCGGCCGACTTGAGCCGGTCCAGTACGCCGAGCAGCGCCTCGGTGTCGGCCGGGTGCAGCCCCGCCGACGGCTCGTCGAGGACGTACACCACCCCGAACAGCCCCGACCGCAGCTGCGTGGCCAGCCGCAGCCGCTGGAGCTCGCCCGCGGACAGGGTCGGCGCGGTCCGGTCCAGGCTCAGGTAGCCGAGCCCGAGTTCCACGACGGGCGCGATCCGCCCGCGCAGGTCCTCGGCCAGCACCCGGGCCGCCTCCCCCTCGGTCCGGGCCGACGCCAGTACGCCGTCCAGCTCGCTCAGCGCGAGCCCCGCGAGCTCCGCGATCGTGCGGTCCGCGAAGGTCACCGCCAGGGCCTCCGGCCGCAGCCTGCGCCCCTCGCACACCGGGCACGGCGCGTCCGTGAGGAACTTCTCGGCCCGCGCCCGCAGGGTCGCGCTCTTGGTGTCCGAGAAGGTCCGCATCACGTAGCGGTGGGCGCTCATGTAGGTGCCCTGGTAGGGGCGTTGGATCCGGTCGGCGTCCCGCACCGGGTGCACGGTGACCACCGGCTGCTCCTCGGTGAACAGGATCCACTCGCGTTCCGCCGCCGGCAGCTCCCGCCACGGCCGGTCCACGTCGTGGCCGAGCACATCCAGGACGTCGCGCAGGTTCTTGCCCTGCCAGGCGCCCGGCCAGGCGGCGATGGCTCCCTGACGGATCGACAACGTCGGATCCGGTACGAGGAGTTCCTCGCTGGTGCGGTGGATCCGCCCGAGCCCGTGGCAGGAAGAGCAGGCGCCGGAGGCCGTGTTGGGGGAGAAGGCGTCCGACTCCAGGCGCGGCGCACCCGGGGGGTACGTACCGGCCCGGGAGTACAGCATCCGCAGGGAGTTGGAGAGCAGGGTCACCGTGCCCACCGAGGAGCGCGAGCCGGGGGAGGAGCGGCGCTGCTCCAGGGAGACGGCGGGCGGCAGCCCCGTGACCGCGTCCACCTTCGGGGCGCCGATCTGGTGGATGAGGCGCCGGGCGTAGGGGGCCACGGACTCGAAGTACCGCCGCTGCGCCTCGGCGTAGAGGGTGCCGAAGGCCAGGGAGCTCTTCCCGGAGCCGGAGACCCCGGTGAAGACGGTCAGGGTGTCGCGGGGGATGTCCACGTCGACCCCGCGCAGGTTGTGCTCCCGGGCACCCCGCACCCGAACGCAGGGATCGACGGCGTCGCGGCCGGGACCGGGACCGGGGACGGCGGGACCGGGGGTATCGGGGGAGTGGCGCATTCGCCCCAGTTTAGGGCCCTACGACAGCCCGGCGATCCGCGCCAGCCTGGCGAAGCCGTCCAGCAGGGCCGTCCGGTCGTACGTGGAGGTGGTCACGAGCAGCTCGTCCGCCCCGGTGCTCTCCGCGATCCGGGCGAGTTCCGCCGCGACCTGCTCCCCGGTGCCCGCGACGTGCCCGGCGAGGGCGCCCTCGTACAGCTCCCGCTCCTTGGGGGTCATCTCCATCGCCTCGATCGCGGCGGCCGGGCGCAGGGGCGGGAAGACGCCCCGGGTGCGGGAGTGGGCCAGCGACCAGGCCTCCGGGACCAGGATCCGCCGGGCCTCCTCCTCGGTGGCGGCGACCGCGACGGTCCCCGACACCACGACGTAGGGAGTGGAGCACCGGGCGGAGGGCCGGAACTCCGCGCGGTAGCGCCGGACCGCCTCCGTGACCCGGGCGCGGGCGCGCAGGTCGCCCACCACCAGCGGCAGTCCGGCGCGGGCCGCGATCCCCGCGCCCTCGCCGGTGGCCAGTACGTACGCCGGTACCCGCAGCCCCTCGGCGGGGCGGGCGTGCACCTCGGGGTGGGTCCGCTGGGTGCCGTCGATCCAGCCGAGCAGCTCCGTCAGCTGCTCCTCGAAGCGGTCGGCGTCCCCGGTGTCCCGGCCCAGGGCGCGGCGGATCCCTCCCGTGAAGCCGACCGAGCGGCCCAGGCCCATGTCGATCCGGCCGGGGAACAGCGCCTCCAGGACCCCGAACTGCTCGGCGACCACCAGGGGCTGGTGGTTGGGCAGCATGACCCCGCCGGTGCCGACCCGGATCCGCCGGGTCGCGGCGGCCACGGCGGCGGCCAGGACGGTGGGGGCGGAGCCCGCGACCCCGGGCACGCTGTGGTGCTCCGACACCCAGAAGCGGTGGTAGCCGAGTTCCTCCGCCGCGCGGGCCAGTTCCACGGTCTCGCGCAGCGCCTCGGGGGCGGGGTGCCCTTCGCGGGTGCGGGAGCGGTCCAGGATCGAGATTCTTGTGATCACGCCGGTCTCAACGCGTGGCGCCGGCGGGGATTCCCGGCGCGGGACGGCCGGCGCCCCGTACGGGACCCGCCCCGCCCGCCGGCCACCCGCCCGCCCGGTCCGGTGTCGGTGGCGGCGCCTACCCTGCGGTCATGACAGAGACCGCATCCCGCCGCCCGCTGGCCGTGTTCGACATCGACAACACCCTGGCCGACACCGGCCACCGCCAGCACTTCCTGGAGGGTCGGCCCCGTGACTGGGAGGGCTTCTTCGCAGCGGCCCCGGCCGATCCCCCGCTGGCGCGCGGCGTCGCGCTCGCGGTGGAGAGCGCGGCCGACTGCGAGGTCGTGTACCTGACCGGCCGCCCGGAGCGGTGCCGGGCGGACACCGAGGACTGGCTGGTCCGGCACGGCCTGCCCGAGGGCCGGATGTGGATGCGCGGCAACCAGGACCGGCGGCCGGCCCGGCTGACCAAGCTGGAGGTGCTCAAGCGGCTCGGCCGGGGCAGTGAGGTGCGCATGCTCGTGGACGACGACGAACTCGTCTGCCAGGCCGCCCGCGCGGCCGGCTGTGGATGCGCGGCAACCAGGACCGGCGGCCGGCCCGGCTGACCAAGCTGGAGGTGCTCAAGCGGCTCGGCCGGGGCAGTGAGGTGCGCATGCTCGTGGACGACGACGAAC
>NZ_JBGWAB010000165.1:0-15576 GCF_041862025.1 Streptomyces sp. AB3(2024) | reverse complement strand
GCTGGGGGCGGCGGCGCGGGACGGCCTCCGGGGCCGCCTCCGGCGAGGAGAACCCGCCGGCCACGGCCACACGCGCCGGGGCGGTTTCGGCCGGGGGCTGCGTCCGCGGTGCGGGCGCCTGGCCCTGGGCCCGCCCCAGGACGGTGATGTGGTGGATGAGGCGCGCGCAGGCCTGGCAGATTTCGGCGAGCGTCCAGACCTGCCCCACGGCCGGGTTGTGGATGAGGACGAGCAGCGGCGTTCCGGTGCAGGACGCCCGGCTGTCCTCGTGGTAGGAGCAGTCGGCCGCGCGGCAGGCACACGCGGCGTTCGGACGTACGGTGGCCAGCCGGGCGTGCGCCCTGATGTGCTCGGCGGCGAAGCGCCGCATGGCCACGGTGTCCTTGGAACGGGGCGGCATACGGCACGCCCCGGTGCTGCAGGTGACGGAGACGGTGTGGTCCGCGTGGCCGGTCAGGCGGACCGTCCAGGTCCGTCCGGCGACGCGCGATGCGGGCAACATGGTCATAGGGAAACCGTTCGTTCACGAAATGCGGTGGTGTGTGCCCTGGTCGGCGGTCTCGGTGCGGGGCAGGGGATCCGACGCGGCGGGCTCGGCGGGCTCGGCGCGTTGGCGGAGAGCGCGTGTCGAGGTGGCTGTCGCACGTCGTGCAGGGGCACGGGCCGTAGACGGCCTACTGATGTTTTCGCACGTGGGCGGTGGGCTGTCAACGGAGCGACCCCACATCGGCGCAGCGGGCGTCACCCGCCGGGCCGTGTCCGGCGCCCGGAGGTGGCGCGCTCATGCCTCCCGGGAGGCGCGGATCGCCTCGACCAGCCCGGTGACGAGGTGGGCGCGCGGCACCATCGCGTCGACCACCAGGTATTCGTGATCGGCGTGGGCGCCGCCACCGACCGCCCCCAGCCCGTCGAGGGTGGGTACGCCCAGTGCCGCCGTGAAGTTGCCGTCGCTGCCGCCGCCGACGGCCTTGCCCTCGATGCCCGGCTGGAGGCGCCGGGCCACCTCGAAGAGTTCCGCCGAGGCCGATTCCGGCATCGGGGGCCGGCCCACGGCGCCCCGGACCGAGATCCGGGCCTCGTCCAGGTGCGGAACCAGCGCGGCGAACGCCGACTCGATCCGCTCCTTCTCCGCGTCCGACTCGACCCGTACGTCGACGATCACGTTCGCCTCCGCCGGAACCACGTTGTCCAGGGTCCCGGCCGAGGCCACGGTCGGCGTCACGGTCGTCCCGGCCTCCGGCCGGTTCAGCGCGGCGATGTCCAGTACCTGGTGGGCAGCCTCGACCAGCGCGTTCACCCCGGCGGCGGGCTCCAGCCCGGCGTGCGAGGCCCGGCCGGTGATGGACACCCGGAAGGTGCCGCACCCCTTGCGGCCCGTCTTGAGTCCCCCGCCGTCGGCCGCGCCCTCGAACACCAGCACCGCACCGCAGGCGCGGGCCCGCTCCTCGATCAGCGCGCGGGAGGATCCGGAACCTACCTCTTCGTCGGCGGTCACCAGGATCTCCACGCCCGACAGGTCCTCCAGCGCGGCCAGTCCGTGCACGGCCTGCACCAGTCCGCCGAGCATGTCGAAGACACCGGGGCCCGTCGCGTGCCCGTCCGCCACGCGGAACGGCCTCCGCTCCAGCGTGCCCAGCGGGAACACAGTGTCGTGGTGGCCGAGGATCAGCACCCGGGGATCGCCGCCGCCGGACCAGTGCACATGCGGCCCGGCCTCGCTCTCCACCAGGACGGCCCGCCCGCCCAGCCGGCCCTCGATGACCTCCGCCACCGTCTTGGCCGACGCGCCCAAGGCGTCGAGATCACGCGACGGCGACTCGACCTCGACCAGCGTCCGCAAGTCGTCGAGCATCGAGTCGACCCGCACGTCGACGCTCCTGTGCATCCTCATGCCCCAAGGATACGTGGCGCGCCCCGGCCGGGCGGACCTGCCCCTGACGGGTGTCGCGGCGCCGACGGCCTCGTGCCGCACACTGCTCGAACGCGCCTCGCAGCCCCGGACGGAGCAGTCCTGACAGGGCGTGGCCCGGCCCCGTTCCACGGCCGTCGAGACGGTCGTCGGCGCGGCCGTCGGCGCGGTTCGTGGAACCTACGGAGGGGACTGCCTCCCACCATCGGGACGCGGGGTACTAGGATGATGATCGTTGGGCCCGGATACCGCATCCCCCGTCGGTATCCGGGCCCTTCATGTCTTGGCGGGGCCGACGGCCCGGCGGAGGGCAGCACGGAGGGGCCCCGGGAGAACCCGGGGCCCCTCCGTCGTGCGGGCTCGTCCCGCCCCACCCCCGTGGGGGCAGAACGAGCCCGGTCTCGGGGCCCGCTCAGCCGGTGAAGGCGGGCGGACGCACGGGATCGGGCAGCCGGCGGGCCAACTGCCCGGCGAGGGCGACGACCGTGCGGTCGGCCAGGTAGGGGCCGATGATCTGCACGGCGAGCGGCAGCCCTTCGGCGGTCCGGCCCGCGGGCATGACCAGGGCCGGGAGCGAGACGTGGCCGGCCAGGTTCAGCCAGGCCGTCTGGTCGAAGTACGGGCGCCTCACGCCGTCGACGGTGATGTACCGGCCCGGGACGGGCGTGTCCGTCTGGTCGTCGACGGCGGCCGTCGGCGCGGCCGGGGTGATCAGGAGGTCGTGGGTGGCGAAGTATCCGGCCCAGCGCCCGCGCAGTTCCTCGCGTTCCTCGTTCGCGCGCAGCCAGTCCCGGTGCCGCATGGTCCGCGAGTGCAGGAAGAGCCCTGCGGGGTCGTCGGCGGGGATCTTGTCGGCGGCCGCGACGTCCTCGGCGAATCCGGCGTCGGGGGCTGTGGCGCTCGCCGTGGCGTACATGAGGCGCTGGAACAGCCGGTCGCTGCCGGCGAGGTCCACCGGCCGGGTGGTGTCGTCGACGGTGGCCCCGGCGGACCGCAGGAGTGCGGCGACCCGTTCCATGAGCCCCCGGGTGTCCGCGTCGACGTGGCAGTACGGATCGTCCTGCCACAGGCCGACGCGGTACTCCGGGAGACGGCTCCGCCGAGGCGCCGGGAGGTCGATCCGCCAGGCCGGGGCGTCGGCCGGTGAGGGGGCGGCGAGGACGTCGAGGAGGAGGTCCAGGTCCTCGGCGTCGCGCGCGATCGGCCCGAGGGTGAGCATGTCGGAGCTGGTGAGCCAGCCGGGCGGACGCGGGATGTGTCCGCGGGTGGGAACGATGCCACCGCTGGGCCGCAGCGCGTAGACGCCGCAGTAGGCGGCCGGCAGGCGGAGCGAGCCCGCGAGGTCGGAGCCGACTTCGAGGCTGGTCAGGCCCGCGGCGACGGCGACGGCCGGACCGCCCGAGGAGCCGCCCGCGGTCTTCGCGGCGTCGTGGGGGTTGCGGGTCCTGCCGAAGAGGGGGTTCGAGGTCTGCAGGTCCTGGCACATCACGGGGACGTTCGTCTTGCCGACGATGACGGCGCCGGCGGCGCGCAGGCGCGCCACGGTGTCGGCGTCCCGGTCGGGTACGTGGTCGGAGAGGTCCGGGGAACCGCAGGTGGTGCGGAGCCCCTTGGTCTCCAGGGCGTCCTTGAGGGTGATGGGCAGGCCGTGGAGGGCGCCGAGCGGTTTGCCGGTCGCGGCGAGGTGGCGGTCGGCCGCGTCGGCCGCCGCGCGGGCTCCGTCGGCGTCGAGGGTGACGACGGCGCCCAGGCCGGGGTTGGTCCGGTCGATGTGCGCGAGGGTCTGCTCCAGCAGGGCCCGGCTGGTGACGGTGCGCCGGCGCAGCGCGCCGAGCTGTTCACGGGCGGGCGCGAGGTGCAGGTCCGCACGCGGGGGGCGGGAGGCGCCACCGGCGCGGTTGCGCGCGGCCGCGGGTGTGGAGGCCATCGCCGCCGCCGCGGCGACGGCCGTGCAGGCGACGATCAGAGTGCGGCGGAGGATCACGAGCGGGCTCCTGAGGTGATGCCGCGGGAGGCGGAGGCGTCGCGGCGCTCGGGCGTGGGCGGGGTGAAGTAGGAGGCGACGCGCTGGAGGTGGAGCAGCTCGTCCTCGGTGGTGGCGAGGGGCAGTGCGGCGTCGGCGTACTCGGCGGGTGTGGCGACGGGGTCGTCGGCCCGGTGGCGGACGAGGGCGGCGTGGATCTGGTCGGCGGTGACGGCCGCGACGAGTTCGGCGCCGGAGAGGCCTTCGGCGCGGCGGCGGTCCTCGGCGTGTTCCCGGGCCGCCGGGTCGAGGTAGCGGCGCATCAGTTTCTGGCCCTGGCGGATCTCGACGCGGCGGCGCAGCAGGGGGAAGTGGGCGCTGCGGCCCCGCAGGACGTCCTGGCGCTGGCGGGCGGGGCGGCGCAGGGTGATGCCGGGGTCGGCCTGGTCGAGGGCGGTCCAGAGGGGGGCCAGGCGTCGGTGGCGCAGGTGTGTGGCGCTCCAGTCGAGCGCGCTGGTGGTGCGCCGCACGACGGTGGGGATGAGGTAGCCGATCTGGGTGAGGGTGGCGCCGATGTCCCCGCAGGCCCAGGCGAATCCGTTGAGCCCGGCGACGCTGAATCCGGTGTCGGCCCCGACCACGGCGGCGATGCGGATGCCGCTGTAGCCGAGGGTGATGACCGCGCCGACGGCGACGAGGCGCAGGCTGAAGGCGATGGAGCGGTCGGTGGCGGTGCGCGCGTACTTCCAGCAGGAAAGGGCGAGGTAGGTCTCGGCGACGCTGTACATGCCGAAGTAGAGGAGGACGTACGCCTGGAAGACCGGGTCGTGGGCGTAGTAGAGGGAGAAGTCGGTGGGCCGGATGGTTGCCGGGGTGAGCAGCGCGAACAGCACGGCCATGGTGGCGATGACGGCACCTGCGGCGAGCAGCAGGTGGCGGCTGCGGCGACGGGCCTCGTCGAGCGGCTTGGACCAGTGGGCCAGGACGGTGGCCTGGAGCGCGAGGACGAGCATGACGAAGCCCTGGGCGATCGGCACCACGATGTTGGGGACGCCGAGGAGGCCGTCGATCCGCACCCAGACGGGGGTGAGGGAGACGGCGTAGCTGAGGGCGGAGAAGCCGTAGGTGAAGGCCAGGGCGACGAGCGCCGGGTCGCGGCGGCTCCGCCGCAGGTCGCGGAAGAGGATCAGGAAGCCCGTACCGGCGATGGCCAGGCACAGGGGGTGAAGTACGTCTTTCACGGGTCCCTATTCGGTCAGCGCAGCAGCGTGCGGGCTATGGGGTCGGCTTCCGGGGTGTCCGCGACGCGTACGGGGTGGGCGAGGCGCTCCTGGAGGAGGGAGCCCAGCAGTTCGGCTTCGAACTCCTGCGGCTCGTTGTAGCGGGTGCGGCCGAGGACGAGTTGGACGGTGGCGGGGTCGATGTCGGTGATGAGTCCGCCGAGGTTGCCCGCGGCGAGGGGGGTGTCCCCGCGGTGGCGTCCCAGCATGTGGCCGAACTCGTGGCCGACGATGATCTCGGCGTGGGCACGGCTGATGGCGGTGTCGTAGAAGACGTAGTCCGTGTCGCCGGTGGCGAGCCACAGGCCGCACGGGGCGGAGGCGTCGAGCGAGTCGGGGTCGGCCGGGTCCGAGGCGAACGGCATCAGCTTGATCGAGCGGTCGAAGCGTTCTTCCATGAACGGGACGAGGTCCAGGACGCTGTCGACCGCGGGAAGGTCGAGACCGTTCACGAACGTGCGGTTGCGGCGCTCGACCTCGTCGGCCTCGCGGTCGGCCGTGCGCTTACGACGCCTGGGCCACATGGGGCTTCCCCTTCCCGTGCGGGCGGTGGACGCTGGTCACGGCAGGTCCCTTTCGGGATCGGCGGGCAGACCTTCCTCTTTCCGTACGGCTTCGAGGGCCGCCAGCACCTTGCGCTGGCCGGCGGCGGAGACGCCCATCGCGCGCAGGGCGATCTGCTCGACTCCGTTCTCCTTCAGTCTGCGCAGGATCTCGAACTGCGTGGTGATCCTGCGGGTGACCTCGTCCTCGACGAAGTAGGAGGCCTCCACACCGAAGAAGCGGGCGAGCAGGGGCACCATGGTGATGGTGGGGGTCCGCTTGCCCGCACGCAGGTAGCTGATGTGCGAGCGGGTGTAACTGTCCTCGCCGTAGGACGAGATGGTGCGGGCCACGTGGGCGTTGGTGTACTCCTCCGCCCCCGGCGGGCGGACCCGGTCGAAGAGGAAGTTGAGGCGGTCGCTGAAGGGTGCCCCGGGGCCCGGAACCGGTACCCGGCCCGATCGTCTCGTGTCCGGTCCATCGGGACTGCCGTCTGAGTCCGCCACTGCGTACCGCTCCCTTTCATCAGGCGTAACTATAGTTGACGCCCGTTGCGCGTAACTATAGTTGACGCTCCGGGATCCCGGAGCAGGCGGGGGCGCCGCGCGGTCGCTCGCGGACTTCTGATACCTCTACGGGCCATGAATACGATCACCCGAAGACAAGCCTTCGGCATCGCCATCGGCGCTGCCACGGCCGTGGGGCTGACGGCCTGTGACAAGGCGGGCTCCGGCGCCGCCTCGGCGAGCGCCTCCCCGAACGCCAAGGCCTCCGGCCCGGCGCTCTCCATACCCGCCGGCGGCATCGACGAGGTCTTCGAGGGCCGCCGCATCCAGATCACCCTGGACCCGGGCGCCCATCACGACGGCCAGCACATGCCGGGAATGCCGACCATCAAGATCGACGGCAAAGAGCTGCACCTCATGCGCAACGCCGACAACAGCTGGGTCACCGTGGTCAACCACTACGAGACCTTCGCCGATCCCATCTCGGCCGCCAAGGCCGCCGTGCGCGACCTCCAGGGCGCGAACCTGATCCCCTTCACCCCGAAGGGAGAGGCCCTGTGACCGTCCGCAAGAGCCAGTCGAAGCTGACCGCCGAGGAGAAGCGCGCCTTCACCAACGCGCTCCTCGAACTCAAGCGCACCGGCGTCTACGACCGCTACGTGAACGCCCACAACAGCTTCCTGATGAACGACAGCGACTTCGGCGACCGGGTCGGTCACCGCGCCCCCTCGTTCCTCCCCTGGCACCGCCGCTTCCTGCTCGACTTCGAGTCGGCCCTGCAGAAGGTGGACCCGAAGGTCTCGCTGCCGTACTGGGACTGGACCGTGGACCGCACGGCGTCCTCCTCCCTGTGGGCCGCCGACTTCCTCGGCGGCACCAACCGGGCCCGCGACGGGCAGGTGCTCGACGGGCCCTTCGCGTACGCGGGGGGCAAGTGGGCCATCACGGTCGGCGTGGACGCGCGCACGTACCTGCGGCGCACCCTCGGCTCGGGCGGCGCCCAGCTGCCGACCAAGGACGAGGTCAACTCGGTGCTCGCCATGCCGACGTACGACTCGGCGCCGTGGAACAGCACCTCGGGCGGGTTCCGCAACCACCTGGAGGGCTGGCGCGGCCCGGGTCTGCACAACAAGGTGCACGTGTGGGTGGGCGGGCACATGGCCAGCGCGGCGTCGCCGAACGACCCGGTGTTCTGGATGCACCACGCCTTCATCGACATGCTGTGGTCCGAGTGGCAGCGCCGGAACCCCAAGTCCGCGTACCTGCCCGCCTCCCCCACGGCGAACGTGGTGGACTTCCACGGCAAGCTGCGGCCGTGGAACGACGTGACCCCGGCTGACCTGATGGACCACCGCAAGTTCTACACCTTCGACACCGAGCGGTAGTGCGCCGCGGGGGGCCCGCGTGGTGTTTATGACCCCGCGCCCCGCGGGCCGGGGGGAACCACCCGGTGCGAAATCGACTCTTCCTACCCGATTGTAGTTTTGGTGATGTTTGACGGGTTTGGAGTCATCGAGTGAAATCCCGGTCCACGTTCCTGCTGCCTGTCGCCCTCCTGGCCTCCTCCGTGCTGGTGGCCGGCTGCTCCAGCGGCCCCTCGGAGGCCTCGTTCGACGGCAAGGCTCCGGCCAAGGACTCCAAGGGCGGGCAGAGCGGGGCGCCGCAGGTACCCTCCAACGTCCAGATGCCGACGAACGTCCGCAAGTGGAACCTCCAGCGCGAGCTGAGTGACGGCACCCAGGTCATGTGGACCACGCTCAAGGGCCCGAAGTCCGGCTTCGAGGGCCGGGTGTGGGCCTGGGTGCCCAAGCAGTACAAGGAGAAGAAGTACGAGAACAGCGCGTTCCCGGTGCTGACGGCGCTGCCGGGCGCCTCGGGCTATCCCACGAACTACTGGTTCGGGGCCGACTTCAAACTCCAGGAGCGGATCGCGCAGCAGGTCGAGGCGGGCAAGTCGCTGCCGTTCATCGTGATGATGCCGGTCCTGAACGCCAAGCTGGACCAGTACTGGGACGGCAGCGACATCCCCGGGCAGCCGAAGATGGGCACCTGGATGTCCGACGACGTGCCGGATCTGGCGCGCGAGAACTTCCGCACCTACAAGGACCCCAAGGGGTGGGGCTTCTTCGGCTCCTCGGCGGGCGGTTACGTCGGCATGAAGATGGTCCTGCAGTACCCGGACCGGTTCAGCACGGCGGTCGCGGGCGGGCCCGACACCGCGCCCGATTCGCCGTTCTGGAAGGACCACGAGCCGGAGCGGCTCGCCAACGACCCCGGCCGGCTCGCGGAGCAGCTCGCCAAGAAGGGCGGCCCGAAGGTCCACATCTCCTTCCTGCTCGGCGACAAGGAGGAGGGGGCGAAGGTGAAGGCCTTCAAGGAGAAGATCGGCAAGGGTCCCGTCGAGACGGACCTGCACATCATCCCCAACGCCGGGCACGACGGCTACAAGTACGCCGACGGCCTGTTCCAGGGACCCCTGGAGTGGATCAGCAAGCGCATGATCGGGCCGGTTCCCGGCGCCTGACCCGCCGCCGGGGCCGACGGGTGCGGGGCGGCGGCAAGAAGGGCGTGTACCGCCTGGGGTTCGACGACGGCTCCACCGCCGTCGTCTACCTCTGGGACGAGGCCGAGAACTAACCTGGAAGCCCTGCTCGACCGCGATCCGCGCCGCGCGGATACGGCCCTCGCCCTGCTGCCCGCGGACGGCCGCTGAGCCTGCCGACCGCGAACCGTCCGGGGTTCAGCCGCCGAAGCCGGTCAGCTGATCGCCCAGGAGGCTGCGGCGGTACAGGACGTGCCGCCCGTCGCGCGCCCGGGTCACGAGTCCGGTCGCGTACAGCACCCGCAGGTGCTGCGACACCGCACTCGGGGTGACCCCGGTGCGGCGGGCGATCTCGACCGTGGGGAGCGGCGCGTCGAGCAGACCCAGCAGCCGGGTCCGGGACGCGCCGAGCAGGGACACGAGGGCGGAGGGGTCGGGGAGGGGCGCCGGGGCCCACAGGGTCGCCAGCCCGCGGCTCGGGTACGACATCATGGGCGCCTCGTCCGCGCCGACCGGTGGGGCGGGTTTGTGCGCGAACACGGACGGTACGAGCAGCAGCCCCCGGCCGCAGGCCCGGGCGTGGTACCGGCTGACCATCTGACCGATGTGCAGCACGCCGTCGTGCCAGCGCAGGTTCGGGTGCATGTCGGCGAACAGCAGGCGGGCGCCGCCCACGGCCAGTTGCCGCGCGCGATACGTCATGTCGGCCTCCAGCAGCAGCCGCATCCGCGGCCACATCGGCTCGACGGCGACCTCCCAGTACCGCCGCAGGAGGTCGCACAGGGCGTCGCGGAGCGCGAGGACGGATGCGTCGTCGGCTGCACGGGCGGCGCGCAGCGCGTCGGGGAGCGGGTCCGGGGCGTGCGTGGCCAGCAGGTCGCGCCGGACCGTGGCGGCGGCGGTCCGGCCCACGACGGCCAGTTCGTCCTCGAAGGCCGGATCGAAGCACGCGGGACGCGGCGTGAGGAAGTCGGGCAGTGTGCGCCGCGACGCGACCAGGGACATCAGCAGGCCGGTGTCGAGCCCGCCGAGCCGGCCGAGGACGGTGCGGCGCCACGGGAGGTGCAGCGCGGACAGTCCCGGGTCGCGCAGCACCCGGAGGCTGAGCACGGTCTCGTGGAGGGGTGAGACCGCGAACCGCGTGTCCGCCAGGTCCTCGACGCCCAGTTCGTAGCTGATCATCAAGCGATACGCTACATCGATTGGCGCGCGGGCCCCCGTGCCGTGGACTTCCCCGCATGACACCTCCGACTCCCGCACGGGAACCGGCGATCGTCGCCGAGGGGGCCGCCGCGCCGCGGCCCACGGGTGACGGGACCACCCCCCTGGGTCCCCGCACGGTGCTGCTCCTGGCCCTGACCTGCGCCGTCGGCGTGGGCAACGTCTACTTCCCGCAGGCGATCACCCCGCTCGTCGCCGCCGGTCTCGGTACGACGCCCGATGCCGCGACGCTGGTGGTGACCGCCACGCAGATCGGTTACACGGCCGGGATCCTCCTGCTGGTGCCGCTCGGCGACCGGATCCCGTACCGGCGCCTCCTCGTCACCCTGCTGCTCCTCGCGGGGCTCGGCCTCCTCGCCGCGGGCTGCGCCCCCGCCCTGCCGGCCCTCGTCGCGGCCGCCGCGTGCGTCGGCGTCACCACGGTGGCCGCCCAGCTGATCGCCCCGCTGGCCGCGGGGATGGTGGCCCCCGATCGCCGCGGGGCCGTGATGGGCACCCTGCTGAGCGGGTCGATCGGCGGAATGCTGCTGGCCCGTACGTTCAGCGGCACGCTCGGCGAACGGCTGGGCTGGCGGGCCCCGTACCTGGTGGCGGCGGTGGTGGTGCTGCTGCTCGCCGTCGTCCTCGCCCGCGCCCTGCCGGTCACCGCCCCGCCGCCGCCCCGGCCGTACCTGTCACTTCTGGCGGAGTCCTTGCGCCTGTTGCGCACCGAGCCGCAGCTGCGCCGTTCCTGCCTCTACCAGGCGACCGTCTTCGGTGGTTTCTCCGCCGTCTGGACCTGTCTGGCCCTCCTCCTCGCCGGTCCCGCCTACGGTCTGGGCGGGCAGGCGGTGGGAATGCTCGCCCTGGTCGGGGCGGTGACCATGTTCTGCACTCCGCTCGCCGGGCGTCTGGTGGACCGCGGGGGGCCCGATCCCGTGAACCTGGTCTGCCTGCTCGGGGTCCTCGTCGCGGCCGCGGTCCTCACGGCGGGCGCCCTGGGCGGGACGGCGGGGGCGGCCGCGCTGGTCGTGGGCACGTTGCTGTTGGACGTCGCGATGCAGTGCGGGACGGTCGCCAACCAGGCCCGGGTCTTCGCCCTGTGTCCCGACGCCCGCAGCAGGCTCAACACCGCGTACATGACCTGCGCCTACCTGGGCGGCAGTGTCGGCTCGTGGGCCGGGGTGCGGATCCACGACCGGACCGGCTGGCCGGGCGTGTGCGCGCTCGTGGCCTTCTTCGCCGCCCTCGCCCTCGCCCGCCACCTGGTGGCGCTGTACGGGCGCCCGCCCGGGGCGGGCGCCCGGGGGGTGCGGGTGCCGGGGGCCGGCGGACGGGGATGACGGCGGGTCGTCGGCCGGACCGGCGGTTCCGGCCGTGCCCGCTCCCCGGCGGCTATTCGACGGTCGCCCAGTCCAGGGTCCGCGCGACCGCCTTCTTCCAGCCCTCGTAGCCTTCGGCCCGCTGCTCCTCGGACCACTGGGGCTCCCACCGCTTGGACTCCTGCCAGTGCGTGCGGAGCTCGTCGGTGTCCTGCCAGAATCCGGTGGCCAGTCCGGCCGCGTACGCGGCGCCGAGGGCCGTGGTCTCGGCGACGACGGGGCGGCTGACGGGTACTCCGAGGACGTCCGCCTGGATCTGCATGCACAGGTCGTTGGCCGTGACCCCGCCGTCGACCTTGAGCACGTCCAGGTGTACCCCGGAGTCCTGTTCCATGGCCTCCACGACGTCGCGGCTCTGATAGCAGATGGCTTCCAGGGTGGCGCGCGCCAGGTGCCCGTTGTTGTTGTAGCGGGCGAGGCCGACGATGGCGCCGCGGGCGTCGGAGCGCCAGTAGGGCGCGAACAGGCCCGAGAAGGCCGGCACGAAGTACATGCCGCCGTTGTCCTCGACCGTACGGGCCAGGCGCTCGCTCTCCGCGGCATCGGTGATGATCTTCATCTGGTCGCGCAGCCACTGCACGGCCGAGCCGGTGACGGCGATGGAGCCCTCCAGGGCGTACACCGCGGGCTCGTCGCCGAAGCGGTAGGCCACGGTGGTGAGCAGGCCGTGCCGGGAACGGACCAGTTCGTTGCCCGTGTTGAGCACGAGGAAGTTGCCGGTGCCGTAGGTGTTCTTGGCCTCACCGGGCGCGTAGCAGACCTGCCCGACGGTGGCCGCCTGCTGGTCGCCGAGCACGCCCGTGATCGGGATCGCCGCCCGCAGGGGACGGGAGCTGCGCGTGACGCCGAAGGCGGTGGGGTGCGAGGAGGAGTGGATGGCGGGGAGCATCGCGCGCGGGATCCCGAAGAAGCCGAGGAGTTCGTCGTCCCAGTCCAGGCTCTCCAGGTCCATCAGCATGGTCCGGCTGGCGTTGGTGACGTCGGTGGCGTGGACGCCTCCGTCGGGGCCTCCCGTGAGGTTCCACAGTACCCAGCAGTCGGTGTTGCCGAAGAGCGCGTGTCCTTGTTCGGCGGCCTCGCGTACGCCGTCCACGTTCTCCAGGATCCACTGGATCTTCCCGCCGGAGAAGTAGGTGGCCGGTGGCAGGCCGGCCTTGCGCCGGATGATGTCGCCTCGGCCCGAGCGGTCGAGCGCCGCCGCGATCGAGTCGGTGCGGGTGTCCTGCCAGACGATGGCGTTGTAGTACGGGCGGCCGTTGCGGGGGTCCCAGACGACGGTCGTCTCGCGCTGGTTGGTGATGCCGATGGCCGCCAAATCGGCCGGGGAGAGGCCGCCGTGCCGGAGCGCGTTCTGGATCACCGAGTTGGTGCGCTCCCATATCTCCACCGGGTCGTGCTCGACCCATCCCGACCTGGGAAGGATCTGTGCGTGCTCCAGCTGGTGCTTCGCAACCTCGTTGCCCGCATGATCGAAGATCATGAACCGGGTGCTCGTGGTGCCTTGGTCCACCGCGCCGACGAAGTCCGCCATGATGGTGCCGCCTCTCTTCGGGGGAGAGCCCGTCCCGCGCCGGGGCGGTGTCGCCGCCCCGCCACGGGATGACGCAGGGCTGCGGGTCAGGATCCGGAGGTCGGGATGGTGCCCTCCGGCCCGGGGTCGAGATCGGGATCGGGATCGGCGGTCGGGATGACCCCCTCGGGCTCGGCCTCGGCGGTCGGCAGGAACTGGCCGATGAAGAACTTGTACAGAGCCGCTCCGATCAGGCCTCCGACGAGCGGGCCGACGATGGGCACCCAGAAGTAGAAGTTCCCGTACTGATCTCGCCAGGCCCCTCCGTATCCGGTGAGGAAGCTGGCGAGCCGCGGACCGAAGTCACGGGCCGGGTTGATCGCGTACCCCGCGGCCGTGCCCCAGGCCATGCCGATCGCGACGATGATCAGGCCCACGATGAACGGCGCCAGGTTGGCCCCGGGCGGGTTGTTGAGCAGGTCCGTGACCGCGAGGATGAGCAGCAGCAGGAGCGCCGTACCGATGATCTGGTCCCGTAGCGCGCCCCATTCGGTGATCGGCAGGTTCGTGTTGCCGTTCGCCGGGAGCGTGGAGAAGACGCCCTGCGACTTGATGGTGTGGCCGGGGTCGTACTTGGCCAGCGCCTCGGTGTAGTTCCACCGCACGATGAGGGCGGCCACGAACGCGCCGGCCACCTGCGCCAGCACGTAGGGCGCCACCTTTTTCCACGGGAAACCCTTGAAGCTCGCCAGCGCGACGGTGACCGCCGGATTGAGGTGGGCGCCGCTCATGCGCCCCGCGACGTAGACGCCGAGGGTGACGGCGAGGCCCCAGGCCCACGCGATGCTGTCGTGGTTTCCGAGGCCCCCGGGCGGGGTGGTGAGTCCGCCGCCCGCGACCACTTGGGCCACGACGCCACAGCCGAAGAGGATGAGGACCATGGTGCCGGCGAATTCGGCGGACACCTCGCCCACCAGCCCCGATGCCTTGAGACGATCAACCATGTGAGCCTGCTTCCTTGCCGGCGGAGACCGGCTGTCACATCGGCCCGTCGGTGCCGCCGCCAGCCGCGGGGCCCCGGCGATCGAACTCGTGCGGAGGCTCGGCGCCCGTCGTGGCACACGCATGGTGCGCGGGGACGGACGGTGGGAAGAATCTCCGCACATGCCGCATACCCGGTTGTATCGATCTAATCACTTGATCAGCGGGGCTGCTCCTTGTGACCCCCACGGGCAGCGCGGGGGTTGACACCCCAAAAGTGTGAGTGATTGAGTACTCACATGCAACCGGAACGCCAACGCCAGCTGTCCACCGCGGAGGAACGCCGCGAGACGGTGCTGCGCACCGCCATCGGAGCGTTCGCCGCGCGCGGGTACTTCGGCACCACGACCACGGAGGTCGCCAAGGCCGCCGGGATCTCGCAGGCGTACGTCTACCGGCTCTTCCCCAACAAGGAAGCCTTGTTCGTGGCGGTCGTCGACCACTGCTTCGTACGGGTACGGGCCAGCCTGGAGGCCGGCGCGGCCGGTGCGCGGGGCAGCTCGCCGGAGGCCGTGCTCTCCGCGATGGGCGACGCCTACGCCCATCTGATCAGCGACAAGGACCTGATGCTGGTCCAGCTGCACGCACAGGCCGCCGCGGTCTCCGAGCCCGCCGTCCGCGAGGCCGTGCGGGCCGGTTACGCCCGCACGGTCGAGTACGTACGGGGGGCCTCCGGCGGCGACGACCGCCAGGTCCAGGAGTTCTTCGCCGTCGGGATGCTCTGCCATCTGGTGGTGTCGATGGACGCCGGGGCGGTCGACGCGCCCTGGACCCGCACCCTGACCGCCGGCATCCGGCACTACTGACAGCCCGCTCCCCCGGACGGCGGCCCGCCGGAAGCCGGGTCGCCGTTTTCACGGCGCAATGAGTGAGTGGTTAACCACACATACAGAAGGAGCGTCACCCGTCATGAGCACCCAGCGCACCGAACAGCCCGAGCACACCCCCTGCGTGACGATCGACGAGAGCGCGCCGGCGGTCGTACGGCTGTCGACCACCGTCAACGCCCCGCTCGACACCGTCTGGCGGCTGCACACCGACGTCGACGCCTGGCCCGACTGGAACCCGGACGTCACGCGAGCCGCCCTGGACGGTCCCCTCGCCCCCGGCGCCACCTTCCGCTGGCTCACCCACGGGCTCGACATCACCTCCACCGTCCTGCAGTTGGTGCCCGGCGCCCGCATCGTCTGGGGCGGTCCGGCCCAGGGGATCGAGGGCGTGCACGTGTGGACCTTCGAGGAGGCGGACGGCGCCGTCACGGTCCGCACGCAGGAGTCCTGGTCCGGGGCGCCCGTGGAGGCCTCGCCCGAGCTGCTGGAACAGGCCCTCCGCGACTCGCTGGAGCAGTGGCTCGCCCGGCTGAAGGAGCGTGCCGAGCGCGGGTGACCACACCCCGCACGCCGCCCCGTCCCGCACCGCACCTCCGTTCCGTACCGCCACCCCACCGTCGAGATCCGAGGTCCTCACGATGACCAGCAAGCCGTACCTGACCGGCCACTACACCCCCGTCGCCGACGAGCTGACCGCCACCGGCCTCGCCGTCGAGGGAACCCTGCCGCCCGAGCTCACCGGCCGCCTGATCCGCAACAGCCACAACCCGAAGCCCGGGATCACGCCCACCCACTGGTTCAAGGGCAGCGGCATGGTCCACGGCATCCGGCTGCGCGACGGGCGCGCCGAGTGGTACCGCAACCGCTGGG
>NZ_JBGWAB010000164.1:0-16183 GCF_041862025.1 Streptomyces sp. AB3(2024) | reverse complement strand
CCCCGTCCCGGCGGCCCCGTCCCGGCGGCCCCGGGCCGGCGGCCCCGGGCCGGGCCCGCGGGGGCCGGGATGGGGTCACTCCTCGGGGAGGGCCAGGCGGCGCAGGAGGGGCAGGGCCTCGTCGAGGGGGACCACGCGGAAGAACTCCGCATCGGCGGCCTCGACGGCGGCGATCGCCCGCGGCGCCAGCTCGGCGCCCGCCTCGGTCACCCGGAGCCGTTTGGCCCGGGTGTCGGCCGGGTCGACCTTCCGCTCCACGAGGCCCTTCTGCTCCAGGGCCCGCAGCACCTGGGAGGTCATCTTGACGTCCGTGCCCGCCTGGCGGGCCAGGGCCTGCTGATTGGGGTGTTCGCCCTGGCCGTTGAGCCACCAGGCGCAGGCGAGCAGAACGAACTGCACGTGGGTGATGCCGATCGGGGCCAGGGCCGCGGCGATGTCGCGCTGCCAGCGCAGCGTGGCGTGCCACAGGAGGAAGCCGGGGCTGTCGGCGGGCCGCAGCGCCATCAGCGCGCCGCCCCGCCGGCCTGGTTCGCCTCGGTAGCCTCGGCCAGCCGGGTCAGCGCGGCCATCGTGTCCGGCCAGTCGGCGGTGATGCCCGGCCCGATCTCGGGGCCGGCCTCGTCCGCGCCCGGTCCCGAGATCTCCATCCGGTAGGTCACGCGGATCCGGCCCTGACCGGCCGGGTCGACGCGGTGCAGGGTACGCAGCAGCAGGCCCCCGAACCGGGCCTCGTCGACGAACAGTTCGCCCTCCACGGCCTCCACGATGAGCAGCGGGATCGGGTCCTCGCCGGGCGGGGTCATGGTGATGCGGGTGCCGACCGCGAAGGGCCCGTCGATCTCGATCTTCTCGATCTCGGAGTTCCAGTCCGCCCAGCGCTCGACGTCGGCCCAGAGGCGCCAGACAGAGGGGGCGGTGGCGGTGGTCTCGACGCTGTGCTCGTACGTCCACATGGTGCGGTCTCCCTCAACGGCTGATGTTCTGTCCATAGACTATCTCCGCGTGGACTATCTGTCCACAGGTGGCCCCGGGATGCCTCCGGCCCGCACAGGCGAGGGGCCCGCGGCGCGCGCTGCGCCACGGGCCCCTCCAGGTGCTGCGATGTCTCCGCTAGCCGCCGTACGGGCGGGTGATGATCTCCATGCCGTGACCGTCCGGGTCCGGGAAGTAGACCCCGCGCCCGCCGTCATTGTGGTTGATCTCGCCCGGGTGCTTGCCGTGCGGGTCGGCGAAGTACGGGATGCCCGCCGCCTGGATCTTCTCGAACGCCGCGTCGAACTCCGCCTCCGAGACGAGGAACGCGTAGTGCTGCACGGTGATGGACTCGGCGGTGCTGGTGGCGAAGTCCAGGGTGACCCCGTTGGCGGTGGACACCGGGACGAAGGGACCCCACTCGGGGCCGACTTCGAGGTCGAGGATGTGCGCCAGGAATTCGGCGGACTCCCGGTTGTCACGGGAGTGGATGATCGTGTGGTTCAACTGGACCGACATGGGTGAATGCCTCCGCAAGGCACGTCACGGCACCTCCATGCCTCACCCGGTCGGTGACCGACACGCGATGCCGTGCTCGTGATCCTAATCAGCCCGTCCGGGCGGAGTCCACCGATTTCGCCGCATGCGGCCCGCCGGCCTCACGCCCCGCCGTACACCTCCTCGACGTTGTCCCGCGCGGGGCGGCTCCGCCCGGCCGGTCCCGCCGCGAAGACCCGCAGCAGGTTCTCCGTCACCCGCGTGGTCAGCGCGCCGGCGCGGGCGTCCAGGCCGTGGTTGGCGCCGCCGTGGCCGTCGCCCGAGGCGTCGAGGGCCTCGACCCAGCGCATCGTGCCCGTCGCGAACACCCCCGCCCCGCCGGGCACGGTGTAGTAGGCCGAGTCCTGGTGGCTGGGCCGTCCCTCGCACACCACCGGGGAGTGGGCCAGGATCTCGATCGGGCGGGGCGTCGGGAAACCGGTGTTGACCTTGTCGTACTCCACGCCGACCAGGTGCGCAAAGCTGTCGCCTGCCTTCGCTCCCGTTCCCTCGAACAGCCAGTGGCCCGGGTTCGTGACCACGTACGGGGCGTCCACCGGGTACCCGTCGTAGATCACGCCGAGCAGGGAGCTCTCGGGGTCGGCCGCGGGCGGTGAGCGGAAGTCGACCGTGGCCGGATGGCCCCGTTTGAAGCCGGGGTCCTGGTCGTAGGAGGACTTGTAGCAGACGACCGTACGGTCCGGGCCCAGGTCCGAGGCCTCCAGCCGGATCCGGCGGAAGCAGCAGTTCGCACCGAGGACCGCGATGTTGGTGCCCGCGTCGCGGGCCGCGGTGAAGTGCGCGCGCTGCTCGGGCGACCAGTACTCGTCGTGGCCGAGCGAGAGCACCGCCGACGCCCCCTCCAGCAGCCGCTTCTCCCGCGCCACATCGGTGGTCGTCGCGTACGCGAGGGGTATCCCGAGCCGCTCGGCCAGCGCGACCAGCGGTGCTTCGTAGACGAGGAACAGCCCCGCGCCTTCGTCGTACTCGTACGGCCGGTCGAAGGTCACGGCGAGCGAACGCGAGGCGTAGCCGCCGCTCAGGCCGTCGTAGCTGCCGTACCCGCCCCACCGGTTGTACGCCTGCCAGGTAGCCACCGCGTTGACGATCACCGTCCGGCCGGCCGTCGCCGCCGAGCGGACGGTGACCGGCACGAACCGCTGGCCCTCGCCGCCCTGCGCGTCGAGTCGCAGCAGGTAACAGCCCTCCGGCCAGCCCTTGGTGTCGACCGAAGCGGTACGCGGCCACCGGGTGCGGACCGTGCGGGTCCCGGGTTCCACCGTGTGCTCCGGCTGGCGGACGCCGGGCAGCGCCTCCGAGCGCCACACCAGGCGGGCCCGGGCCCCGCCGTACCAGCCCATCCGGTAGGCGGAGACGGTGAACCGCGGCGCGGTGGTCGACACGTGCAGTCCGAAGGACTCGCCGGGCAGGACCGACACCCGGTCCGCGAAGCCCTCGATGGCGCGGGCCGGACCGGCCTTGGTCACGTGCCAGTCGGCGTTGCCGGGCCGGGCGTTCTCGGCCTTCACGTCGAACCCGGCCCCCGGTGCATGCGCCGACGCGGAGCCGTCCGGCTTCGGCCCCCGGTCCGCCCCGGTCCCCTTCAGGGTGTCACCGTCACCGGTACCGCAGCCGGCCACCGCGCCGATTCCGGCGACCGTGGCCGCCCCCGTCGCCATGGCGAGAAAACGCCGCCGGCCCGCACCCTCGGCGCCGCCGGCTGTGTGCTCCTGATCCATGCGGGCACGTTATGTCACCCGGGCCGCCTTCCCGGCACCGCGTGGGACATCGTGTCCTCCGGACGAAGCAGGCAGGTGGAACAGGCCTCGGGCGAGGACCGGTCGGGGGTCAGCCCGTGACGTGGAACTCGTTCCCGCCGGCGTCGAGGAACTCGCCGGGTTCCCGGTCGCGGCGGGTGACCTCCAGCCGCAGCCTGTTCCGCCCCTGCTTCGGCGCCGCTGGCGGCCCCATCACCAGTGAGACCGGGCTGGTGGGTCTACGGCGAAGCCGGACGCCCCAGTCGTGGGACTCGACCGCGTGCCAGTCGGCCCGGGACTGCCAGAAGGCCGGCTGCGCGCGGCGGTCTTCCTCGGCGACGTCGAGGCAGATCGCGACGAGGCCGGAGTCGGCGAGCACACCGGGGTGGCCGGGACGCAGCACGCAGAACTCGTTGCCCTCCGGATCGGCCAGCACGTCCCACGGGACGTCCCCCTGGCCGATGTCGACCCGCCTCGCACCGAGCCGGAGCAGGCGCGCCACCTCGGCTTCCCAGTCCGGCCCCCCGGCCAGGTCGAGGTGGAGCCGGTTCTTGCCCGCCTTCGGCGTTGCCGTCGCCGCGAACCGCAGCCGCAGACCGCCCGTCCGGCCCTGCGCCGCCTCCTGCCAGAAGCGGTCCATGCGCGTGACGTCCAGTGCGTCGATCACGATCCCGGTCAGCATCCCGTTCCCCCAAGCCGTCGAATCCGTCGCCCGATGATTGTCGCCGCCGCTCGCCTAACCGAGGCCCACACCCGATTCCCCAGCGCACCCCGCGACCGCCCCTGCGCGTCGCATCGGCTGCTCGCGCTGCCCCTGCCCCTGCCGCTTCGTTCCGACCGAGGGCCTCACCCGATCGACCCGCCCGATCACCCCAGTCGTACCACCACCTCCTGGCTCGCACCGGCGGAGGCCGTGAGGTTCCCGAACCCGAGCCGCAGCCGCGGACCCGTCACGGCCGAGAGCAGGCTCGGCGGCCCCGACAGGACCGCCACGACGGGCCGGCCCCACACCAGGTCCAGCGCCTCCACCGCCCGGGCCGGGTCGGCGACGCACACCGTCGCCGTGCCGTCCCCCCGCTCCCGCACCGTGACCGAGCACGGAGCACTCGCCTCCAGTGGACCCGCCACCCCGGCCCGCCAGAAGTTGATGCCGGTGAAGCCGAGGGAGCCCACCGCCACCCCTTGGGCCGCCTCGTCGTTGGCGAGGACGGTCATCCACCCCGACGCGGCGGCCCGCGCCCCGGTCCGGTCCGCCCCGGCCCCCGGGAGCAGCTGGTAGGCGTAGCCGGCGCCCGCCGGGTCCGTGCCGTGGTCGTACCAGAGGGTGAGGTAGCGCCGGGTCAGCGCGGTGGTGGAACCGCCCCGGTTCACCTCGCTCCAGCGGCCGGTGCGCGCCTCCCGCAGGGCCCTGAAGTTTCCCGGGCCGTGCAGAACGTACCCGCCGAAGCCCGCCAGATGCGCCCACCCCGGGGCGGGGTACACCCCCGACCAGCCCTGCCCCGAAGGCTGAACGGTCCCGTTCACCGTCAGGGGGTGGCCGCCGGCCGCCCCCAGATTGCGGTTGTCGACGACCGTCTCGACCACGACCCCGTCCGAGGCGCGGATCCCCGACCCCAGGCAGACCACCGTGTCGGCCAGGAAGAACCACGACTTCCGGGCCTCCAGGGTGCTGCCGAGGCCCCGCAGGTGCTGGCCCACCGACGCGAACTCCCCGTCGGTGCTCCCGCCCACCCACGCCGCGTCGGGCCGCGGTGCGCCCCAGTCGCCGCCCGCGCCGTCGGCCAGGGCCTTGCGCGCCACCGTGGTGCCGGGCAGCCGGTACGGGTCGACGGTGGGCCAGAAGGCGTCCGAGTACTGGCCGTTGCCGTACGAGGACCCCCACCAGGCGAGCATTCCGCTGCCGGTGTGCCAGCCGCGCAGGTTCTCACCGTTCCCCGTCTCGTAGTGGGCGATGCGCCGCGAGGCCAGGGAGAGCGAGGCCGCCCAGCCGGGCCGCCGGTGCGTGGCCCGGTCCATCGAGAGGAACAGCCGGTGCCCGACGGGTTCGGGCAGCGCCGCCACCGAGACGTCGGCTTCGAGCTCGGCCAGCGCCGCGAGCGAGCCCAGCCCGAGGCTGCGGTCGGCCGCCGGGGGGCTGTAGGAGGCCCGCGCCGTCCACCCCTTCACCAGCCCTCGCCAGCGGGTGCGTTCGGCCGGACTCGCCCCCTCGGCGAGCTGCAGGACCGCCGCCAGCAGCGCGTGCCCCCGGGTGTGGTCGTCCTGCTGTACCTGCCGGGCGTCCAGGGCGGCGATCCCCCTGCTGACCGCCCGCCCGGACACGCAGTCCATGGCCAGCCCGTTGAACAGGAAGGGGGCCCAGGCCCGCTCCACCGCGTCGAAGACGATCCGCGCCCCCGGATCCTTGACCTCCCAGGGGGTGCCCTTCAACAGTGCGAGCAGCAGCCCCAGACCGCCCAGGAGCACCGCGCCGTAGGTCCCCGTGTACGGCACCCAGGTGTGCTGGACGAACGACCCGTCGCGGTAGAGCCCGTCCCCGCCGGTGACGTACGGGAAGACCGGCGCGAGCGCCTCCCCGGCCAGGGCGGTCTTCGCCGGATCCGCGCCCACCACCCCGCGCACGGCCAGGACCCGGCACAGGTCGACCCGGTTGGCCCCCGTGCTCGTCCCGCCGTAGGCGGCCACGGCGGAGTCCGGCACGAAGTGGTCGACCGCCGCACAGAACGCGGCGAGCCGGTCCGGCGTCAACTCCCCGTACAGCAGCACGCACATGTCCAGCAGCGCCTGGGGCGCCCCGATCTGCCAGCAGAACCAATTGCCGTAGCGCACCTGGCCCGCGTGGTACACCTGCTCGTGCATCCCGTCGAGGCCGCCGAGCAGAGCCGACAGCAGCGCCGCGTCCCCGGTGAGCCCGGTGCCCGGCCGGACATAGGCCTCCGCCATCGTCCGCAACCGGTAGTAGCTCTGCATCATCTTCTCGGGATCCGTGGCGAACCCCAGGTCGGGCCAGAGCGAACCGGGTGCCGGGGCCATCGCGGCGGCCCACCCCCGCGCCGTCTCCCCGAGCTCGGTCAGCCGTGAACGGAACGGCTCGGCGGTCGCCGGGAACCCGCCGCCCAGCACCAGGTGCCGCCAGGCCGCGCGCAGGGCGCCCCAGTCCACTGCCGCGGCTGTGGCACCCGCCCGTACGGCGGGTTCCCCCAGCGGCAGCGCGCCTGCGCCCGCCGCGGCGAGGAAGGCGCGCCGACTCCACACGTCCGTCATCGCATGCTCCTTGTCCGATCCCAACCGGCCCCGTCGGACCGGTCTCCCGTCTACGTTCGCCGTGACCCGCCGTGACCCGCCGTGACCCGCCGTCACTCGACGTGCTCGCGGTAGCGGTCGATCACCTCGCGCAGCACCTCGGCGCCGTCGCGGGCCCACAGCCCCGGATGGAAGATCTCCACCTCCACCGGCCCCCGGTAGCCGGCCGCGTCCGCCGCCTCCCGGAAGCCCCGCAGGTCGACGCAGCCGTCGCCCAGTTGCCCCCGACCGAGCAGCACCCCCTCGGGGAGCGGGGTCACCCAGTCGGCCACCTGCACGGACACGATCCGCCCGGCCTCACCGGCCCGCCGCAGGTCCGCCTCCAGCCGCTCGTCCCACCACACGTGGTAGGAGTCGGCCACCACACCCACCTGGTGCGCCGGATACCGCTCGGCGATGTCGAGGGCCTGGCCCAGGGTGGAGACCACGCAACGGTCGGCCGCGAACATCGGATGCAGCGGCTCGATCCCCAGACGCACCCCGTGCCCCGAAGCCCAGGGCGCCAGCTCGTCCAGGACGCCGACGATCCTGCGCCGTGCCTCGGCCAGATCGCGCTCGCCCTCCGCCAGCCCGCCCGCGACCAGCACCAGGGTGTCCGCCCCCAGCTCGGACGCCTCCTCGACCGCACGCCGGTTGTCATCGAGCGCGACGGCCCGGCCAGCCCGGTCGGAGGCCGTGAAGAAACCGCCGCGGCACAGGGAGCTGACGCGCAGTCCGGAGCCGGCGACCAGTTTCGCCGTCTCCCGCACCCCGAAACGGCGTACGGGGTCCCGCCACAGCCCCACGGCGCCCACCCCGGCCTTGGCGCACCCGGCCACGAGTTCCGGCAGTGACCACTGCCGGACCGTCTCCTGGTTGAGGCTCAGCCGGTCCGGCGCCCCGGCCCGCTTCACTGGCCCGCTCCGTGCGCCGCGAGGAGCTCGCGCATCCTGTCGGCGGCCAGCTCCGGATCGGGGAACAGGCCCAGCAGGTCGGCCCGTTCGTACGCGGTCGCCAGGTGCGGGAGCGAACGGGCCGACTGGTGCCCGCCCAGGAGCGTGAAGTGCTCCTGATACCCCGCGAGCCAGGCCAGCAGGACGATCCCCGTTTTGTAATGGCGGGTCGGCGGGGCGAACAGGTGCCGGGCCAGGTCCACCGTCGGATCCAGCAGTGCCCGGAATCCGGCAGGGTCCCCAAGGTCGAGGGCCTGGGCCGCGCGGGCGGCGATCGGGGCGATCGGGTCGAAGATCCCCAGCAGGGCGTCGCTGGCCAGCTCCCCGTCACCGGCGATCAGCTGCGGATAGTGGTGGTCGTCACCGGTGTAGCAGCGCACGCCCGTCGGGAGCCGCCGTCTGATGTCGCACTCCCGCTCCGCGTCCAGCAGCGAGATCTTGATCCCTTCCACCCTCTCCGGGCACTCGGAAAGGATCTTCAGTACGACGTCCGTCGCCTCGTCGAGGTCGTCGTGGCCCCAGTAGCCCTTCAGCTCGGGGTCGAACATCGGTCCCAGCCAGTGCAGGACGACCGGACGGGTGCTCTGCCGCAGGAGTCCGCCGTAGACCTCCAGATAGTCCTCGGGGGAGCGGGCCGCGGCGGCCAGGGCACGAGAGGCCATCAGGACGGCCCCCGCACCACAGGACTCCACGTGCGCGAGCTGCTCCTCGTACGCGGCGGTGATCGCCGCCAGCGGGTAGGGGCGCCCCGCGGGAAGCTGGTCGGTCCCCGCGCCGCAGACGATGCGGCCGCCCACGGTCCGGGCGTCGGCCGCCGAACGGCGGATCAGCTCCGCCGCGGCGGGCCAGTCCAGGCCCATGCCCCGCTGGGCGGTGTCCATCGCCTCGGCGACCCCGAGGCCCAGCGCCCACAGCCGGTGTCGGAAGGCGAGCGTGGCTTCCCAGTCGACCACCGGGCCACCCGCCTCCGGTGCCGGGCCCGGTGCCGTGGACACGTGCGCGGCGGAGTAGAGGACGCGGCTGCGGGCCGGACCGCGGGTGAACGGCCCGAGCGGAAGCCGCGACGGCCGGTGCAGACGGAACCCGCCGTGCGTCGAGGGGAGCCGGATCCCGTTCACAGCACGACCTCCGGCACCGGCAGCCTGCGGCCCTCGGCGCTGGAGCGCAGCCCGAGGCGGGCCAGTTGTACCCCCCGCGCACCCGCCAGCAGGTCCCACCGCCAGGGTTCGTCCCGCACGACGTGGCGCAGGAAGAGCTCCCACTGGGCCTTGAAGGCGTTGTCCGCCGGGCTGTTGTCCGGTACTTCCTGCCACTGCGCCCGGAACGGCTCGGTCTGTGCGAGATCCGGATTCCACACCGGTTTCGGGGTCGAGGCCCGGTGCTGGACCCGGCAGCCGCGCAGCCCCGCCACCGCCGACCCGTGCGTCCCGTCCACCTGGAACTCCACGAGCTCGTCGCGGTGGACCCGAACGGCCCAGGAGGAGTTGATCTGGGCGACGGCTCCGCCCTCCAGCTCGAAGATGCCGTACGCGGCGTCGTCGGCCGTGGCCTCGTACGGTTTGCCGTCCTCGTCCCAGCGGCGGCCGATGTGGGTGCGGGTGAGGGCCTGCACCGTGCGAATCCGGCCGAACAGCTCGTGCAGCAGGTACTCCCAGTGCGGGAACATGTCGGCGACGATGCCTCCGCCGTCCTGCTCACGGTAGTTCCACGAGGGCCGTTGCGCCGGCTGCCAGTCGCCTTCGAAGACCCAGTAGCCGAACTCGCCGCGCACGGACAGGACCTCACCGAAGAACCCGCCCTCGATCAGCCGCCTCAGCTTCAGCAGGCCCGGGAGGAACAGCTTGTCCTGCACCACGCCGTGCTTGACCCCCGAGGCCGCGGCGAGCCTGGCCAGCTCCAGCGAGGACTCGAAGGTCAGGGCCGTGGGTTTCTCGCAGTAGACGTGCTTCCCGGCGGCGATGGCCTGACGGACCGCCGTCTCCCGGGCGGCGGTCACCTGGGCGTCGAAGTAGACCTCCACCTCCGGGTCGGCCAGTACGGCCGTCAGATCAGTGGAGACGTGTTCCAGGCCGTGCCGCTCGGCGATGGCCCGGAGGGCCGGCTCCCGGCGCCCCACCAGGACGGGCTCCGGCCACAGCACCGTCCCGTCCCCGAGGTCCAGCCCGCCCTGTTCCCGCAGGGCCAGCAGGGAGCGGACCAGATGCTGGCGGTACCCCATCCGCCCGGTCACGCCGTTCATCGCGATCCTGATCGTCCTGCGTTCCATGGTGTCCGCGTCCCTTCGTTCCGGTCGTTCCTTCTCGATAGAAAGCGCTTTCTGTTCCACCAGGCTAGAGCCGCTCACCTCCGCGACACAACACACGTTCGAGTGATAGAAAGCGCTTGCCCAATCGGTCAGAATGGAGATCCGCACACCGGATGAGACGATGACCCGGACGAACGGCCGGGACGAGGAGGAGGGGTTCGAGATGGCGGTGACTCTTGCCGAGGTCGCGGCGCGAGCGGGGGTGTCGTCCGCCACGGTCTCCCGCGTGCTCAACGGCGGATACCCGGTGGCCGGCGGCACCCGCACCCGTGTGGAGCAGGCCGTGGAGGAACTGGGCTACATCGCCAACGCCCCCGCCCGCGCGCTGGCCGCGGCCACCTCCGATCTGGTCGGCGTGCTCGTCCACGACGTCGCCGACAGCTTCTTCGGCATCCTCGCGGGCTCGCTGCAGAGCGCGCTCGATCCCGCCGGGCCCGGGGAGGCGCGAAGACTGGCCGTGGTCTGCAACACGGAGGGCGACCCGGACGCCGAGACCGCCTACCTCGGGCTGCTGGAGGGCCAGCGGGCCGGCGGAATCGTCCTCACGGGCGGGGCCGCCGAGGATCCGGACCACACCGCCGCGCTCGCCGCACGCGTCTCCCGGATGGCGGCCGCAGGGACGCGCGTGGTCCTGTGCGGGCGCCCGCCGTTGCCGATGCCCCCCGCCCTGCCCGTCGCCACCATCACCTTCGACGACCACGGAGGTGCCTTCCGCCTCGCCGAGCACCTGCTGACGCTCGGCCACCGGCACATCGCCTACCTGGCGGGCCCGCCGGGACTGAGCACCACCCGGGAGCGGCTCGCCGGCCACCGGGCCGCCCTGGGGCGGCGGGATCCGGACCGGTCCGACGCCTGCGCCGCGCTCACCGTGCACGCCGGCTTCGAGCGCTCCGCGGGCTATGACGCCGCCCGCGAACTGTTGCGCCGGGGAAGACCGTTCACCGCAGTGGCCGCCGCCAACGACACCGTCGCCGCTGGCGCCGCCGCCGCCCTGCGCGAAGCGGGCCTGCGGATCCCCGAGGACGTGTCCGTCGCGGGCTTCGACGACCTGCCGTTCGCCACCGACACCGCGCCCGCCCTCACCACCGTCCGGGTGCCGCTGCGCGAGGCGGGCGTGCTCGCGGCGCAGCTGGTGACCGGGCGGCGGGCCCTTCCGCCGGGGGGCATCACCACCCTGCCCACCGAACTCATGGTGCGGGGCTCCACCGCCCCGCCTCCGGCCCGACGGAGGAGACCGTGAGGTACGCCTTCTCCACGCTGGGCGTGCCCGGGACCTCCCTCGCCCGGAGCGCCCGGCTGGCGGCCGAGCACGGATACGACGGCCTCGAACTGCGGGCCCACTCCGAGGAACCGCTGCATTGCGGGAGTCCTCGCGCGGACCGGGCGGCCGGGCTGCGGGCCGTCACGCGGGCCGGGGTGAGCGTCCTCGCGGTGGCCGGATACGCGAGGGTGGCGGCGGCCGGGGAGGACGGGTCGGTCCTCGCCGAGCTGCGGGACATGGTCCGGCTCGCGGCCGATCTCGAAGCCCCGTACGTCCGGGTCTTCCCCGGCGGGGGTGATCTGCCCGAGGCCGAAGCCGACGCCCACGCCGTCCGTCGGCTGTGCGCGGCGGCTCCCTTCGCGGCCCGGCACGGAGTGCGGATCCTGCTGGAGACCCACGATTCGCACCGCACCGCGGCCGCCGCCGCCCGGGTGCTGGACGCCGTCGGACACCCCGGCGCGGGCGCGCTGTGGGACGTGCTGCACACCTGGCTGGGCGGCGAGGCACCGGCCGAGTCGAGCCGGTTGCTGGGAACCCACCTCGGCTACCTCCAGGTGAAGGACGTGGCATCCGCGCGGGAGCTGACCCCGCTCGGACTCGGCGCCGGAGTGCTGCCGCTGGCCGAGGCGGTGGCCCAAGCGCCTGTCGGGGGATGGCTGTGCTGGGAGTACGAGAAGCGCTGGTACCCCGAGGCCGCGGAACTGGCCCGAGGGCTCGCGGGAGGACGGGAGCACCTGGTGCGACTGGTGGCCGCGGCCGGTCAGGCGGAGTGGGCCAAACGGCCCGGGTCCACGGGGTAGCGGAAGTCCTGGCCGCGCGCGTAGCGCTCCAGCTCCTCGACGGCGCTGGTCGCCAGCCGGTCCAGCTCACCGCCGAGCGATCCGGCGACGTGCGGGGTGAGCAGTACGTTCGGGAGGTTGAAGAGCGGCGAGGTGGCCGGCAGCACCTCGGGTTCGGTGTGGTCGAGCACGGCGTGCAGCCTCCCGGCGACCAGCTCCTCGGTCAGGGCCGCCGTGTCGACGAGCGCGCCCCGCGCCGTATTGACGAGGGTCGCGCCGTCCGGCATCAGGGCCAGCCGGGAGGCATCGAGCAGGTGGCGGGTCTGCGGGAGCGCCGGGGCGTGCAGGCTCACCACGTCACTGCGGCGCAGCAGTTCGTCCAGCGGGCAGAGCTCCCCGCCGAGAGTGGCGACCTCGGCGGCGTCGGCGTACGGATCGTGCACGAGGACCCGCAGGTCGAAGGGGCGCAGCAGTTCCAGCACCCGCCGTCCGATCAGGGAGGCACCCACGAGCCCCACGGTGCGCCGGTAGTTGCCGACCTCCGGGTAGCGGCGCAGCAGGTCCACCGGCCCGCGCAGGGAGCGGTAGGCGTGCGCGGATTCCAGCACCCGCTTGTTGGCGAACAGGATCGCGGCGAGCGTGTACTCGGCGACCGGTACCGCGTTGGCGGCGGCCGCGCTGGAGACCAGCAGTCCCCGCTCCCAGCAGGCCGGGGTGACATGGTGCTTGACGCTCCCGGCGGAGTGGACGACGGCTCGCAGCCGCGGCATCCGGCGCAGCGCCTCCTCGTCGAGCGGCGGGCAGCCCCAGCCGGTGAACAGCACCTCGGCGCGGGCCAGCCGGCCGCGGAGCGACGGGTCGTCGTCCCGGGCGAAGTCGCTGATCAGCAGCTCGGGGTCGACATCGGCGACGCGCAGCAGCTCCGGCAGGACCCGGCGGGTCAGAACGGCCTCGCGGGTGGCGGGGCTCATGGCGAGCACGGTGGTGGGCCGGGAGGAGAGGTCGGGACGGGTCACTTGACGGCTCCTGCGGTGAGCCCCGGGCGCCGGACGCGCCGGTGGCCGGGGAAGGTCGGCGCGAGGGGGACATGAACGGGCCGGAGGCCGGACTCAGTGGATGGAGCCGTTCGACGTGCAGCCGTTCCGGATGGCCGTGCGGGTGAACAGGGAGATCGTCACAAAGCCCGGCCGCGGCTCGGGGAACGACACGTGGGTGGGGACACGGAGTTCACCCGCACCGTCCTGCGGGTCGCCCGTCGTCGCGATGTCGGGTGCGGTGCGGCCCTCGACCGCGTGGGCGGGGCGGGGGCGGCGAAGCTGCGCGACATGGAGCGGCTCCTACGGGCGACCGCGTGCGGCGACGGGCGGGAGAACGCAGCCATCTTTTGTGCGGGCTCCCGCACCGTCAAGAGCGAACGCGAGAGCCGATCGATACGATCACTTCGCAGTGGTCATGCCCGGACGTTCAGGCGGGGGAGCGGTTCCAGGTACCGGCGCGGGCCCTCGTCCCCGGCCGGCCGGTCCGGCAGCAGGTCCGCCGCCCGCGCGCCCAGCTCGTACTTGGCGGGCGCCACCGCCGACGGCGGTACGTCCACCGGCCCGGCCACCTCGTCGGCGTAGGCGATCACGGCCGGGTCCTCGGGTACCCGTACGCCCCGAGCCCGGAGCCCCGGGACGAGCACGATGGCGTCGGTGTCGTTGTGGATCAGGGCGGCCGTCACCCCACCCGTCATCACCGCGGCGGCGAAATGGTCCGGGGTCCGTGCGAGCCGGTTCGCCACCGGCAGCCCGCCCGGCCCGGAACCCGCCCCGGTTCCGGGGCCCGCCGCGGCGTCCACGGCCCCCTCTTACCCGGCGGCGCTCCCCTCGGCGCCCACCGGCGGCCACGTCGGCGTCGGCTCCATTCCGAACGGGGCCAGGGCCGCCTCGTACCCGGCCCGCAGCCGCCGTCGGCGTCTCCCGGCCGGCCGGGACGGTGCGCCGGTGGCCCCGCTCCACCGGATGCCGTACCGCCCGGGCCGCGCCGTGCGCATGGTCCGACCCCACCCCGTCGGGCGCCGCCGCCGGATGCCCGGGCGGCGCCGAACGCTCCACCAGCACCACCGGCACCGGCAGCGCCCCCGTCCAGGCGCCCTCCCCCGGGGCCGGCACACCGGCGTTCGAGCCCGGGGTCAGCAGTAATCCGTCGGTCCCGGTCGACGGCAGCCGGTCCGCCCGCGTCCGGTCCTCGCCCGGCAGGTACCGCGTCAGCCCCAGGGTCAGCGATGAGCCCCGTGCCCCGACCACCTCCCGAGCGCCCTGCAGGACGCCCGCGAAGCAGTACCCGGTCGTCGGCACGACCATCCCGGCCACCGGCCCCACACCCGTGCGGGAGCTCACGGCCCCCTCCGTGCCGCGTCCCCGCCTGCCCACCCGGCTGATCACCCCGTGCGCCCCGGTGGATCTCGCCCCGGGCCGCCATGGCCTCGATGTCGCGCCGCAGGGTCACGGGGGAGACCCCGAGGTCCCCGGCCGGCTCCGTCACCCGCACGCTGCCGCGGGCCCGCACGATCGCGAGCACCCGCGCCCGCCGCCGGTCCACATGTGCCCGCACGTCGTCGCCCTGGCGCCAGGTCGCCAGGCGGTCGGGTACGGCTCCGCTCCGTCGGTGCCCGTCATGACAGGCAAACGAAACGATCGGTTCGATCGATCGCGCTCAACTCTCGTGGGCGGACCAGACCGTTCATGCGTCGGCGAGCTGTGGCAGGCCTCGGTCCGGCGTCATGGAGCGGTCCCGGCGGTCCGGTCGCCGACCGTTGCCCCGTCATACGGTGTTCACGCCCGCCGGGCTCGAACACCGGGGCGGGCAAGGCCTCTTGTGCCTAGACTGCGAACCGATCGATTGATCATGTGTCGGACGAGCGTGGAGGCAGAACCCGTATGCGTTATCTCCCCCTGGGCAGTTCCGGGCTGAAGGTCTCCGCCGTCGGCCTCGGCTGCAACAACTTCGGTGGCCGTCTCGACGCCCAGGCCACCCGCTCCGTCGTCGACGCCGCTCTCGACGCGGGCATCACCCTCCTGGACACCGCCGACATCTACGGTGGCGCCGGCGGCTCCGAGACCCACCTCGGGCAGGCCCTCAAGGGCCGCCGGGACCAGGTGGTCCTGGCCACCAAGTTCGGCTACGACGACGTCGACATGGGTTACGGGCCCGCCGCCGGATCCCGGGGCGGCCGCGCCTACATCCGGCGCGCCGTCGAGGAGTCCCTGCGCCGCCTGGACACCGACCACATCGACCTCTACCAGCTGCACAGCCCCGACCCGGCCACCCCCGTCGCGGAGACCCTCGCCGCGCTCACCGAGCTCGTCACCGAGGGGAAGATCCGGTACATCGGGCATTCCAACCTCAGCGGGTGGCAGCTCGCCGAGGCCGCCCACGTGGCCCGCGAGACCGGCGCGGTCCCCTTCGTATCGGCACAGAACGAATGGTCCCTGCTCCAGCGTTCCGCCGAGCGGGAACTGGTCCCGGCCGCCCTGCACTACGGCCTCGGCGTCCTGCCCTACTTCCCGCTGGCCAACGGCCTGCTCACCGGCAAGATCCGCCGCGGCGCCCCCGTCCCGGCCGGCTCCCGCCTGGAAGGGCGCGACTCCTACGTCACCGAGGAGCGTCTCGACACCGTCGAGGCCCTGGCGGCGATCGCGGAGAAGTACGGGCGCACCGTTCTGGAGCTCGCCATCGGCTGGCTCTCCGCCCGGCCCGGCTGTGCCTCCGTCATCGCCGGCGCCACCTCCGCCGAGCAGGTACGCGCCAATGCGGCGGTGGCCGACCGTCCGCTGGAGGACGGGCTGCTGGCCGAGATCGACGCCGTGGCGGGCCTTCCGGCCTGACGGCAGACGGCCGCTCCGCGCGCCCGCCCAGGATCACCAGGGTGCCCGGCGCGCGCTGCGGGCCCCCGCCCGCCCCCTCCTGCACAGTGCCGGACAGAACGGGAACGGGACCGCGACGACGGTGGCAGCGGCCCGGCGGCGGAGGGAACGGAGCCACGGTGGACAGGGCCAGGCGGGACAGGGCCGAGGCGGACCGGTCCGAGGCGGACCGGTCCGGTCCGGCCAGGGCCGATGTGGAAAGGGCCGGAGCCGACAGCGTCCGGGCGACGGAGACGGGACGGCGGGCAACCCTGGCGGCCCTCGGCGCGGCGGGGATGACGACGGCGCTCGCGGCCACGGGACTCGCCCGCGCGTCCGGCGCGAGTGCGGCGGCTCCCGCGCCGGGCGCGGCTCCCCCGGCCCCGGCCCGCCGGCGGCCGCGCCCCCCCCCCCCCCCGCACGCCCCCCCACCACACCACACCACCACCCAACCCC